>JACQMX010000007.1 GCA_016203375.1 Candidatus Woesearchaeota archaeon
GGCAAACCTGGTTCAGGAAAAACAACAGTGGCAACAATGCTTGCCGAGACACTCAAATACAAGTATTATTCTTGCGGCCAATACATGAAACAGCTTGCAGCAAAAAAAGAAGTTTCATTAAACAAGCTTCTTGAAATGGCACAAAAAGATCCGAGCATTGACAAGGAAATAGATGATTGGCAAATACAGCTTGGCAAGAAAGAAAATAATTTTGTCCTAGATTCTCGTCTAGGATTTCATTTCATCCAAAAATCGTTTAAGGTATTTCTTGATGTTGACCTCGATGTTTCTGTAGAACGCCTCTATCATGACAGCCATAGCGGCGAACATACCATGCAAGAAACCAAAGAGTTCATTCAGAAACGCATCGATTCTGAAATCCTCCGGTTTAGCAAAGAGTACCATGTCAACCATTTTGATTTCTCTCATTACAACTTGGTTCTGGTGACAACAGCATTGCCGCCGGAACTGATTGTCGATGAAATTCGAGATCGGATAAAAAATGGATAACGCAAACTCGCCGCTCGGGGCTATCCACGCGGACTAAAGCCAGTGGTTTTTGCCCCTAGCATCTGACAGGCGAGTTTGCGGAATCAAAAACCTCGGCTTGAATGTAAATAAGACTGTACAAGCCTCGGTTTTTGGTATTTTCAGAGCATAACCCAGATTGAAAATCGGAGTATGCTCTGAAAATAATTGAAAATCGTCGGACTAAAGTCCGAGATATTAAAACCGACAATTTTCAATAAAGCGCAATTTCGAATGAAGCACCACTAACTTTAAATACCACCTCGGATTCCTCCATCATAGTCTTCTCGATAGTTCTTTCGAACTATAGAGGAGTCTAAGCCTAAAGAACTAATAAAATCATGTGAATATAATGACGACGGTTAAGAAAGGCGATTTTGTAGAACTTGAATACACTGGTATGTTGAAAGAAGCAAAAGTTGTTTTTGATACAACCCGTGTTGAAGTAGCAAAGAAAACAGGCATTCACAATCCAAAATCTGACTATGGCCCAATCACTATCTGTGTTGGCCAACAGCACGTCCTTCCGGGTCTCGATGAAGAGATTGAAGGAAAAGAAATAGGAAAGGAGCATACCATCGATCTCTCTCCAGAAAAAGCCTTCGGGAAAAAAGACGCGCGGCTTATTCAAATGATCCCTGCCAACAAATTCGCCAAAGATGGTGTTAGGCCCATGCCTGGATTACAGGTGAATGTTGATGGAGCAATAGGCATGATTAAACGAGCTGGTGGCGGAAGGGTGCTTGTCGATTTTAATCATCCCCTCGCAGGCCAGGATGTTACGTATACATTTACGATTACAAGGCTGGTGAGCGATGACGCAGTAAAGCTCAGAGCGCTTCTCCAGCTTCAATTCAAGGTAAAGGACTGGGAGATCACAATAGCTGATGGCGTGGCAAAGATTGCAAGTAAAGCACTCAAGCTTCCGCAAGAATTGGCTGAACCATTAACGAAGCATGTGCATGAACTAATCCCAAGCATTAAGCAAGTTGCATTGGGTTAGGCGCTCGTTAATTACAACAATGAGACTGTAATGATGCAGTAGCAATAACTTTAAATAGGAGTACTGTGTGATGAAAATAAACTTTTCCGATGATAATTCATGGAAAAAATAGGGAATTTGTTGGGGTGATGGACAAATGGATTTTATCCGCAATGCTGCCGCGAATGTAGCCGGGACTTCTGGTGGTAATGTAAACATAAACTACGGCTCTCGGCCTGCTCATGTTGATGGCAAACCAGTGGTTGAAGACGTCCGAAAAGGCAATCCAATGGACGCGGAGCTCGAACAGCTTCTTTCCAAGCAACGCGCGAAGATCAAGGTTGTCGGGTGTGGCGGTGGCGGAAACAATACCATAAACCGCATTACCGAAGTCGGCGTCAAAGGCGCAGAAACCGTTGCGGTAAATACGGATGCACAAGATCTCTTATACACGACTGCGGATAGAAAAATACTCATTGGAAAAGAGATCACAAAAGGCATGGGCGCTGGTTCGATTCCAAAGATAGGCGAAGAGGCGGCGCGCGAATCAGAATCGGAGATAAAAGAAACGCTAAAAGACGCGGACATGGTATTCATAACCTGTGGCCTTGGCGGCGGAACAGGCACTGGTTCTGCTCCGGTTGTTGCTGAAATCGCGAAAAAGCAGGGCGCGTTGACAGTCGGTGTCGTGACCATTCCATTTTCCATGGAAGGCCAACGTCGATACGAGAACGCCGTTATTGGTCTCGAGAAACTAGAAAACATTGTTGATACACTTATTGTCATTCCGAACGACAAGCTTCTCGAGCTTGCCCCTGACTTGCCATTGCACACCGCATTCAAAGTCGCGGATGAGATATTGACAAACGCCGTAAAAGGCATTGCGGAACTCGTTACCAAAGCAGGCCTTGTCAACCTCGACTTCGCGGACATCAGAACGGTCATGGGCAACGGCGGCGTCGCGCTGATCGGCGTCGGCGAATCAGATACAGAGAATAGAGCCGTAGAAGCTGTCGAGAAGGCAATTTCAAATCCCTTACTTGACGTGGACATTAGTGGAGCCAATGGTGCTCTCATCAATGTTGTCGGCGGCCCAGACATGACCCTCGATGAGGCGAGAAAGATCGTTGAAACAGTCTCCGAACGCCTCGATGACGACGCAAAGATCATCTGGGGAGCGCAAATTAGTGAGGACATGGCTAATACAATCCGAGCCTTACTTATCATCACCGGCGTTAAGTCATCCCAAATTTTTGGCCCAGAACGCCGTGTTGCAACAAAGAAAAAGAAAGAGATTGAAAATGAGTTGGGCATAGAGTTTGTGGATTGAAGTACTGACTCCAGAATAGCAAGGAAGATTATTAAAGGATTACAGATCGCAGGGACAGCATGGACGAATATGAAACCCCGGTGCAAGAGCAGCAAACACGGCTTGACCGCTTGCGGCATTTCTTCGCTGAATGCGTTCGCGTAGTGAAAGTCACCAAGAAGCCAACCATGCTGGAGTTTAAAACCATTGTCAAGGTTAGTGCCTTGGGCATTGCCTTAATTGGTCTTCTTGGATTCCTTACCCAGCTTATCAAGGAAATCTTTTTATAAAGCTATTATAAAAGACAATAAAATTCGGAAAATGGCAGACGAATATCAAGACCAAGCCACTAATAAGGGACAATCAGATGTAGCTGAAGCTCCAGCAGAGCCATTAAAAAAAACGAAGCTGCCGAATCTGAAACCATCAACAAAGATGGAAGAGGAAGAGATATTACCTGCTCCTGTCGCTCCAGCAAAAGAAGAAGTGAAAGACGAGGGTATGCCTATTTTTGCCTTGCGTACAACAGCGAATAAAGAAGATCAAGTTATGGACTTTATCTCCAGCAATGCGGCAAAGAAAGGGCTTGGCGTGTATGCTGTTGTACGACCACACGGCATGCGAGGCTACATATTTATTGAAGCTGTAACAAAAGCTGAAGCGGAACAAGCTGCCGCTAATATTCCATATGCTCGTGGCATATTGCCACAACCATTGCGATTCAAAGACATGGAGCACCTACTTGAGCAAGTGAAGGTTGAGGCGAACATCCAAAAGGATGATATCGCTGAAATCATTTCTGGTCCATTCAAGCGCGAGAAATGTAAAGTCACTCGTGTTGATCGCTCGAAAGAAGAGGTTGTTGTCGAGCTTCTCGAAGCTGCTGTGCCAATTCCAATCACCTTGAAGTTTGATGCCATCAAAGTCATCCGGCGCGAAGGTGATGAGGCGCGCGCTGAAACTTCTGAAGAAAAAGAGGAAGAGGAGGAATAAGCTTGTTGGATCTTAAGAAGGTTTCCCTAACCATTGGCATTGCTGTTATTTTCGCGTTCTTCATCTACTTTACCATTGATGCAATTTATCCAGAACCAAAATATGAGGATTTCTGCAAGGTAAATGCATATCCTCGCCAAGCAATGCCATACTATGAAGAGGGAAAAGGATACACCGGCCAGAACTGCACTCCCATTCGAGGAATTGCTAACCTTTCCGCATCGTGCTCGGAGAAAGGAGGATACATCGATTATACGTATGATGACGCGGGCTGCCCAGTAAGCGCTGTGTGCAATATGTGCCAGAAAGAACATGATACTGCAAGAAAACAATACGCCTTAAATATTTTCTACATCACCGCGCCCATCGGCATACTCGCGATCATCGCAGGCATGTACTTGCCGCTTGCTGTTGAGGCTATCGCGGCAGGTTTCATGGTCGGCGGCATTCTCACCCTATTCCAGAGCACCGTGCGCGTATTTGGGGATCTTGGCAAGTGGTCAAGAGTCATTCTTTTATTTGCGGAACTGTGCATTGTGGTGTGGATTGGCTTGAAAAAAGTCAGTGATTATAAGCCACGAAAGACCAAACGAAAGAAGTGAAACTTTAGGGCGTCAAATCGGCTTTATGATACCCTATTCTTCGCAAAGACGCATACGCTCGGTATAACTTTGGTACAAAATGTAAATGGAGCCTTCTATCAGTTTCCCACACATCATTAGGGGGAGCCATATCAACAAAGTTAGCAGGGACACCAGCTCGCTTTACCTCTTCGCCAACAGTTAGATAAAATTCTCGAGCGGTTTGAGAGAAATACAATGGTGATTGTACTGTTGGATCAGATACTTCAGATGGACCAAATCTTTCATCCAAGGTGCCCATAATCTCTCTGATTCGCCATCGTGAACGATGAGGCAATCGTGTTATAAATTGCCCTAAAAGATAACGATAGATTCTATGCTGTGTTGGCTTAGGGTGTATTACTGAATACTGCTTGTGTGCTTCATGTAATTCAGCGTCCAATTCGCCTTCAACGACAGCTACTCTATTTTCTAATGCCATAAAATCTGAGTGAAATGAGGTTACTTATAAAATTTTAGGTCGTTACGGCACTGTCCGGAATGTAGCCAGCGCCTTCTTTTGCGAGCATCTTTCACTTATCTTATGCAGGCGGCAGGGGGACGCCCCCTACGGAGATGCCACCTCCTTGCATAAAGCATAGACATGCGAGCCCGGCGCTGGCCGAGCGAAAGCGAGATTCTGGACAGTGCCAGTCGTTACCAGATAGCCCTAATTCCTGTTGGTCGTTGGGCGGCGATGAACACTTTGCTTGGTATCCCTTGTATTGTTGCATCAAGAGAAAGTTCAAGAGGAAGTAATTCCCTACATGTTCCTTCATAGACATGATGCTCTATACGGGTTGCTAATCTTTCCCATACAGGTCGTCCTTCTTTCTCACGATCTACAGCTTGCGAAGGATGAGGTCCCATAGCATATGAAGCCAAGGTGATGGCAAGATTAGCTAGAGAAAGCTCTCTCCCCACACGCATCGTCAGCGTTCCTGTTCCACCTTTTTGCAATGAAAAATATCCTTCGTAACGAAGAGGGCTTTCCCTGTTATTTTTTATATAACTCCAAGAGCCACGCAATTCAGAAAAACAAAAAGGCTGTTCCTGAAGAGCTTTAAACAAATGAAGAGGAGGAACCTTATCAATAAGGTGATCATTAACTTCATATGTTCCCACAGCAACATCAATATCCTCA
>JACQMX010000060.1 GCA_016203375.1 Candidatus Woesearchaeota archaeon
GCCCACAGCATCCCCTCATCGCTCACATAAAACGGTGTGCGGAAAGGCGTGCCATCGGATTCAAAAACCTCAAGGAAGGTTTTGTTTTTCTCTATAACCCAGGTCAGTTGATCCACATATTCTGAGAATAATGTTTTATCATACTGCCAAACGACATCCATATAGCACAAGCCAAGATGCATCCAGATGGCATCGCGCTCATAGCCGCCGGTGAATGGCTCAATCATAAGCATCTTGCTGATTTGCTTTGGCTCAACTGTGTATTTCAGCGGAAATGGCTTATCCAAACCATGCTTGCAAATCTGCGCAATGCACGACTGCGCCATTTTCCTGGAAGTGAACACGTTGCACCAGAACGGAAAGGTATTAGCATCACCCGTCACAATACCAGTTTTTCGCATATCCTCCTCAAAAAAGCGGCCATTCCAAAGATGGTTTTCCATGGCTTTGACAATATTGCGCTTTGCGAAAGGATTTGACAAGTGCAATGCGGCCAAATCCTCGCCGAGCATGAAGAGCATGCTGTTATCGTATGTTGAGGATTTCCGTTTTGCCAGATCTTTCATGGATGAGAAGGATCTATCAGTGTGGACAAGCGATGTTTTTGAATCAAAAACAATGTTGTAATAGCGTTCAATCTCTTTGTTCAAGAATACCTTATGCTCTTTTAATAACTGTTTTGCGCCTGCAAGACGCAGCGAGCGGACAAAAAACGGCAGTGAATCCACGGCGAAATTTGGAAAATCCGCTGGCTTCCCATCCTTCGGGATGTTTGTTGTTACTCTTCCAGCATCTGCAAACCGCGCCATGGCGTACTCGAACGTCATGTTTACTTCCTTCTTCCATCCAAGCTTGAGCAACGCTTCAACGCACATACCAAAATCCCGCGTCCAGAATTCGCAAAAGTGCCCAGTGCTTGTCTGGAAAAACTCGCCATTCCAGCAGTCATTCACGATCTGCTCGCATATTTGTTCCGCATCGCCCGCATATCGATGAAAGCCGCGCTTGCTAAACTGCCATCTCCGGTGAAGCATGCGGAAAAAGCCAGGAAGATGGTGAAGGTAAAACATTTTAGATCGACATCATCACAATTCCTGAAATGATGAGCACAATAGCAATGTACTGCAATGGCCGCAATCTTTCCTTGAACACAAAGGCGCCATACAATACGGTTAGGAAAGGATTTGAAAATGCTAGAGCAGTTACAATGCTTACTGGCGCCTTGGAAATGCCAAACATATAGCTTGTTGTTCCAATGGTTGTCGCAACTGCAATAGTAATGATATATTTTAGCATTCTGGCGTTAGGAAGTTGAAGTATACGCTTGCGTTCTCGAGAAAAAAATAAGCTAGCTGCTCCTGCAATAAATACGCCACCTTCAATAAAAAAAGCAGTAATCAATGGACCGAAAATATTGACCAGAAATTTGAACAAGAAAAAACCAATGCCCCAGAAAAAACAGCTCAGCAACGCATATGGTACACCATGACGCAGGCTAAAAAGTTCTGATGCTCGAAAATCACTGAATTTTATCGAGATGAGTATAATGCCGATGAAGATAAAGAGAAAAGCGATAGTTTGCAAGAACGTCATGTGCTCATCAAGGAAGATAATGGCAAGCAAAACGGTTATTACAAGCGATGATTTCGCAATAGGAGATATAATGCCTACTTTGCCAAGCTGGAGTCCTCGGTAGAACGTAGCAAGAGGAACATAGCCAAAAAGAGCGATAGCTATTGCAAAGAGAAGCCAAGGAACAGGAAGAGGTGAAGGCCATTCGGCGAAGAGGAGGACAAGGATAAGCAAAGCTGCAGCGATAAAGAGATTTCTAAAAAATATAAGTTTTCTCACCCCAATGGCACGCGCGGGTATTGCAGAAAGCGCGTCGGAAATGCCATAGCCAACTAGTGTTGTTAAGCCAAAGAGAATGCCTTCGGATAGTGCCATAAGAAGTAGGACAAAACATGCCTTAATATAGTTTGTGAAAAACGGACCCGGGGAGATTTGAACCCCACGGTGAGGACTATCGTCCTCACACACCTCCATCCGGTTGAGGAGATCTCTCACGATGTTCGAGATCTCCTAACGCTATAACTTGGAAAGAAATATTAAATAAAGCGGACCCGGGGAGATTTGAACTCC
>JACQMX010000061.1 GCA_016203375.1 Candidatus Woesearchaeota archaeon
GAAAAAAACGCGCCTTCTATCATCTTCATTGACGAAGTTGATGCCATTGCCCCAAAGCGTGAAGAGTCAAAGGGCGAAGTTGAGCGGAGAGTTGTCGCGCAGCTTCTTGCCTTAATGGACGGCTTGAAATCTCGCGGCAAGGTTGTTGTCATCGCTGCAACGAATATTCCTCACTCACTTGATCCTGCGTTGCGAAGACCAGGAAGGTTTGACCGCGAAGTGGAAATTGGTGTCCCAGACAAGACAGGTAGGCTTAATATTCTTAAAATTCATACAAGAAATATGCCACTCGCAGGAGATGTCAAACTTGATGAGATAGCGGATATAACATATGGCTTTGTCGGTGCGGATGTCGCTGCGCTTGCCAAAGAAGCCGCTATGATTGTGCTTCGTCGTGTCCTTCCTGATTTGCGCCTGAAAGAAGAAGACACTATTTCCAAAGACCTGCTTGAACAATTGCACATTATGCAAAAGGATTTTATGGAATCCTTAAAGGTCGTCCGACCATCGGCAATGCGTGAAGTGCTTGTCGAGATTCCAAGTGTGAAATGGAATGATGTTGGCGGCTTGGAAAGTGTAAAGCAAGAGCTTCGAGAAGCGGTAGAGTGGCCATTGAAACACCAGCAAGCGTTTAAGCGCATAGGCATTCAGCCGCCAAAGGGTATTTTGCTTTATGGTCCTCCAGGAACAGGAAAGACACTGCTAGCAAAGGCGGTCGCGAATGAATCTGGCGCGAACTTTATTTTGGTAAAAGGTCCGGAGCTGCTTTCCATGTGGGTTGGAGAAAGCGAGCGTGGCATTCGCAAGGTGTTCCAGCGCGCGCGACAAGTGAGTCCCGCTATTGTGTTCTTTGATGAGATTGACTCTATCGCACCTCGGCGAGGCTTGTCCGCCGATAGCCATGTGACCGAGCGCGTGGTGAATCAACTGCTTACGGAGATAGATGGCATGGAGGAAATGCATGACGTAGTTATCATGGGCGCAACCAACAGACCAGATATATTGGATACGGCCTTATTGCGCCCTGGCAGGTTTGACCGCATCTTGCTTGTTCCTTCGCCAGACGCTGAAGCGAGAAAGAAGATCTTTGAGGTGCACACAAAGAAGATGCCACTGACAAAGAATATTGATCTCAACAAGCTCGCGGAGATGACAGACGGCTTTGTTGGCGCTGACATTGGAGGCGTGTGTAAGGAAGCTGGTATGCTCGCCTTACGTAAGAATATGGAAGCTAAAGAGGTTGGGATGAAAGATTTTGAGGAAGCTGTCAAGAAGGTCGGTCCCTCAGTCACAAAAGAGATCAGCAAGATGTATGAGAATTTGCTGGATAAATTCAAGGCAGCGCGGGCGAAAGAGATGGAAAAGGAAAAGCCGAGTTATTTTGGATAAATTTATTTCTTAGCAGCAGCGTATCTGTTATAATACCTAAAATTTCCAGCCACAATTTTTCTCCGTTGTGCTAACGATTTTTCCAAGAATTCCTGCAGTTCCTGCGCAAGCAGCTTAATATCCTGCCCTTCATGTTGTAAGGTGCCTGTGCCAAACCGCGCAACATTATCCGCGTGCTCAAGAATGGCATCAGTAATACCCCAAAGATGGCCTTCTACCTTGTTGAGCATTGCTGTTTTGCTTGTCATCTTTGTTACTTTTGTCTTTTTCGCCGGCATAGTTTCCTCAAAGAACGCCACAAATATAAACCTTTCTACAAGATTTTGCTAGAGCGCATAATAAGATTTATATAGCCATAATACCGCGCTTCAGACATGGACGCGAAACCTGGTGATAGGGTAAAGATAGTCACGAAAGACGTGACAAATGAAGGTATTCTTTTGCCAAGCGAGGAGAAGGACACACTTGTTCTCAAACTAGACAGCGGCTATAATGTTGGCATTGTGAAAAAGAATGTCAAATCGATTACGGTAGTAAAGAAGGCAACAGAACGGAAAGAGGAAAAGGTAGTGGTGCCCCATAATCCGAAACTGCCTACGGTTGCGATTCTCCATACAGGCGGTACAATTGCATCAAAGGTGGATTATTCTTCTGGCGCTGTCACCGCAGCATACACCGCTGAAGATTTCATTAAAATATTCCCAGAAGTTTCACGGATTGCAAACATTGATGTCCAATTAATCGCGCGTCTCATGTCTGAGGATATGCGTTTCAAGCATTACAAGCTGATGGCAGATGCAGTTATAGAAAAGCAGAAGAAAGGGATAAAAGGAGTTATCATCGGCCATGGTACGGATACCTTGGCGTATAGCGCGGCGGCCTTAGCCTTCATGCTCGAGAACATTCAGATTCCTGTTTTGTTCATTGGCGCACAGCGCAGTTCTGACAGACCGTCTACCGATGCAGCCGTTAACGTGCAAGCTGCCACGCAGTTCATAGTGAAAACTGACTTTCGAGGTGTAGCTGTCTGCATGCACGAAAATATGAATGACGATACATGCGTCATTTTGCCGGCGTGCAAGACACGCAAAATGCACACGACACGCCGAGACGCATTTCGAGCAGTGAATGACACACCAATAGCGCGCGTAACGCCGACGGGAGAAGTTACATTCCTCAAGAAAGAGTTTTATCAGCCAGAAAAAGGAAAAACGTTTGCACCAAAGCTGAAAATTGAAGAGAAGGTTGGCCTCCTGAAGATGTATCCAAATCTTCATCCAGAGATTATTGATGTTTTTACAAAGCATGGCTACAAAGGACTCGTGCTTGAAGGCACTGGCTTAGGCCATGCACCAACAAATATCGAAGAGACTCTCCCAAACTATGAAGCATTGAAAACCTTTATCAAGAAAGGCGGCATGGTAGTCATGACATCACAATGCCTTTATGGAAGAGTGCATCCATTCGTGTACACAAACTTACGTAGATTGGCAGAGATTGGTATTATTTTTGGCGAAGATATGCTTCCAGAAACTGCGTATGTGAAACTGGCATGGTTACTTGGAAACTATAAACCAGAAGAAGTGAAAAAATTGATGGCGCAGAATATGCGCGGGGAAATCACACTGCGCACGGAGCGAGAATTTGATGTGCCTTAATGCTCCGTTAAGACAACTAACGTTTCTGTTCGCTCAACTCCTTCTAATGCTCGCAAGAATTTTCCAACAAATGCGTTGAGTTCATCCATATCCCGCATAACCGCTTTAACCAGGATATCAATGCCACCTGTTGTTAAGGAGACTGACTCAACACCAGGGTATTTATGTATCTTATTGGCAAGCGCATCGTGATCCATCTTGCCCCCTTTGAGAAAAGCATAATTTGCCTTAATCAGCACATATACCGAAACGTTCTTGCCAAGCTTTCGGTTGTCTAAATGAATAGTATACTGTTTAATAATACCACGCTGACGCAATCGTCGAACGCGATTGTGCACGGTGGTAATCGGGATGCCTGTTAATTTGGCAATCTGCTGACTAGAACGGCTGGCATCCTCCTTTAATGCCTCTAGGATAATTTGGTCTTTTTTATCCAGTATTTCCCCCATGATGGAACATATATTCCACTTTCTATATAAATTTTACCATATCCTCCAAAAAATTCCAATTTTTCGGAGTAAAGTATAAATACCAGCATGCCTTAAAATATACTATGATTCCAAAAGACCTGCTGTTGGAGCTTGGGTTGGGGCGCAAGCTCAACATCCCAAATATGATAAAGGTCACGCAAATACCCACCTC
>JACQMX010000063.1 GCA_016203375.1 Candidatus Woesearchaeota archaeon
GGTCATTCTCGATAACAGAATGCATTAATGTATCATCAACTTCATTAAACTCAAGCTTGCCTTCAAGCTCCTCTATTTTACTCAGTTCAGAAACAGTGGTTTCAGCGGTAACGTCAAAGTGAACCACCCTTTAACTTCTCGAGGCTCTTCCTGTTTTCGGAAAGGAAGCGTTCGAACTCTTCCTCGATAAAGTCTTCAGGTGATTTAAGGTACTGTACAGAAGGCTTGAGCTTGATGCGATGCGCAAGCACGGAAACCAACGCGGCTTTGACATCATTCATCCCTACAGCGTTGCTGCCGCGTACTATAGCATTCGCCTGCGCACGCTCATACAAACCAATCGTTGCGCGAACGCTTGGCTTTTTCTCGATCTTATCGCTCTCGCGCAACAGTCGTACAAAAAGGATTGTTGCTCCAAGAAGGTCTTCTGGATACTGAACATCAAGCTTTTGTCCCTTTTCTTTTACAATGCGAAGCTCGATGTCAAAGTTTTCCGGATAGTTCATGTAGAGAACATCAAATCTGTCAAGCAAGACATCGCTTAAGCGTTCCGTACTGCTGTCTTCAGGATTCATCGTAGCAATAAAGATAAAATTTGCCGGCAAGTCAACATCATAGCTTCCAATTGTGGCCTTACCTTCGCTCAGTACTTGCAGCAATGCATTCTGCAATTTTTCTGGGCATCGGTTGAGCTCATCAAAGAATAATATGCCATTGTTTGCCTTGAAGATCTTTCCCGGTGTGAAGGCTTCAAGGCTCAATGGGCCGAACTTTAACGCCTTGATTGGGTCAATATCGCCAAGGATATCTTCCACAGTAAGATCAGGACTTCCTTGCAAACGGATGAAGCGCTCGATACCAGAAACCTTTTTTGTTTTTTGCTTGTTGAGTTTGCATTGAGGGCATATGGGATTCTTTGGATCACAATGGAAGGAGCAGTCATTAACTGTAAGATCGAGCAAGAGCTTTGCCACGTTCTTTGCTAATGTTGTCTTGCCAATGCCAGGTGGGCCAACGATGATGACATGCCTGTTTACCAAAAGCGCAGACTTGAGGTCGTTCTTGACGGTTTCTTGACCAAGAATGTCTGTGAACGGATCTTTTACCGCTAATACTTGTTTAAGTTGTTGGTTAATCATAGGGGTCGTTTGTAAGGTAGTAGTGTTTAAAAAGGTTTCTTAAACAATGTTTTGAAAACGAAGCCAGAACCACAACGCTCCAGCAGATGCTACAAACAGGACATTAATGATTAATCCTCGCTTCATCTTCTTCCGCTCTTCCTGGTTGAAGAGAAAGACGAGAAAGGCTGTTGCCATATAGCCGCCAAGATGCGCGATGTGGCCAATGTTGTCATTCTTCGGCACAAGCACGCCCATAATATCTGTTATCATCATCGCCCAGCCAATAAGCATTGCAGGTAATGGAATGCCAAACAAAAAGTGCGTCAAGTAAAACGGATTGATTAAGATAGCAGTTGAAATAAGTCCAGCAATTGCACCGGAAGCACCAATGCCTCCTTGTCCAAAAATAGCAGCAATGAGATCCGAGATGATAGCAGCGCCAAAGTAGATAGAGAGCAACTGCCATGAGCCGAGTTTGCGCTCGACAATCCTGCCAAACACGGCAAGCGCGATGATGTTCCCGAGCAAGTGTACAAAATTTGCGTGCAAAAACCATGATGCCATCATGGGAAAAACATTGCCTTCAAGCACATTACGCGGCTCAAAGACAAGCTGCCGGAATAGTTCTTCCGTCATGAAAAATACCTGATAAATATATACAGCTATAATAGCCAGAATCAGCAGCATGGTCGCGCGAGGCTCGAAGAAAAACACAAGAAGATCACGCAAGGGCTGCAACAGCTCCCTCCAGCTTCTTCTTCCTATAAAGATGAGAAGGAGAAGCCATGGAAGCTTGAGCACAAACTTGAATTGTTTCCAGGTGAATTCGGCTTCAGATTCAATATGTTCCATGAGAAGGCATTACTTGCACTTACCTATTTCTACACATAGAGATACAACATAAGACGCGCCAACTACCTTATACCGAACAAAGTTAGGGCTCTGCCGCGCATTTCCTGCTTGGTCATATGCCTTCGTGTAATAATAGCCGACAGGAAGATTCTGGGGCTTTATTTTCTCAAACGTTGCCACACAAGCCGTTGCGCCATTGCACGGCCTGACGCCACCACTCACACTAAACAAAGGGTTGGTCAGATCAGCTAATGCCCATGGTCCTGTGAGGGTTGGAGAATAATACAGTTCAACTCGATCAAGACCTTTATTATCATCAGCGCGACTTTTTATGCTATTGGGATTCGCACTCCCCTCTAGCGACTGCATTGTAGGGGGCGTTGTTTCGGGTGTACGGATGGTTGCTTGAATAACACTTGGCGCTGGTTCAGAAACAGATGGCAGTTGGACTTGCTCGGTCAGCTTTCGCGGCGTTTCAATGGTTTTTCCCGTTGGTGCTTGTATTTTGCTTACCGCATACATAACGATACTGACTATAAGAATGATGGCAATTATGGCAAAGACAAGTGGCCAATGTTGATAATGATGTTTACCTTCTTTTTTCATCTTTTTGCTATACACTTCGAAGGGCCAAAGGTATATAAAGTTTGCGTTGTTCAACTCCCTTTTTTCTGCCGGTGCCTTCCTCGGCGTTCCACCGCCTTAAGGCGATCAAGCACTTCCTTGGAACCAGCATAATGCTTCTGGTAACTCTCCATAACTTCATGAAAGCATTCTTCAAAGATTTTATGATGCTTTGACTCAAGTGCACGCCGCAACAGCCAAAGATCGACTGCTTTGTCTTCAGGCTTCGCAGAAAATTGACCAAGGCCAAAATCAATAAAGTAGATTTCTTGTTCTTGAATCATGTTTGATGTGGTAAGATCACCATGAATAATGTCATTGGCATGCAATTCAGCGATCTTCTTGCCAATTTCGCGCGCGTAGAGAATGTGGTCTTCATGCAGCACGTCCTTCACTTTCTTGCCAAGGATGTGCTGCATGTGAATCTCTTTCTTTTCATCATCTACATGAAAAAGTCGTGGAGCCGGAAATTTAAGCTTTTCAAGCTTTTGTAAAATCTTTGCTTCGCGTCGAGTGCGGAATTGGCGCAGTGCATCATCTATCTTTTTATGGCGGTATTTTTTTGTGGTGCGGTATTTGATCACTGTCGCTTGATCCGTATGAATAACCGCTTCCGCGCCTTGGGCGAGTTTTTTCATCGTTGCCATAATGACGAAAAACGTTGGATTCTATTTAAAGGTTAGGGTAGACCTATTTATCCCACTAGATTTAAAAATAGTTGTTGGTTCTTTCCAGTATGCTCCTGAAGAACTGCAGATTCCTCTTAACGCAGAATGAAAAACGAGATATTTTAGAGAATGTTGATGTACTTATAGAAGGCAGTATAATCAAAAAAATTGGAAAAGATTTGGGAAAGCATGGGAAGAATGATACTGATTGTTCCCGGAAGATTGTCATGCCAGGCTTGGTGAACACGCACACGCACCTTGGCATGCACTCCTTGCGCGGCTTGTGTGATGATGCTGAGCTTCATGATTGGCTTGATATTATAGTAAAGGAAGAGAAAAAACTGAGCGATAAGCAAATTCTGGAGAATACGGAAGCCGGTCTTCGGGAAGCGGTACGCTTTGGCACGACATGCATGTATGATTCTTATCGCCTAGCAGAAGAGCGTGCGCGCTTGTTCGAGAGACTTGGTATGCGTGGATGCCTTTCTTCCACAATTCGTGAAAAGAAAGACATCGCGGCATCAGAGAAATTTGTGAAGAGCATGCTTGCAAGGAAATCATCCCTTATCAAACCCGTTGTAGCGGCACACGCAATCTTCTCAACAGATGAAGCAATTCTCAAAGAGGTTATTGCACTGAGCGAGAAATATGGAGTACGGCGACGATTGCATGTCGGCGAAACACGGAAAGAACGATTTGATGTTCAGCAAAAAACAGGCAAACTGCCGATTGAATACCTTGATAGCATTGGCTTTTTAGATGAGAAAGCATTATTGGTGCACGCTATCTGGATCACGAAAGGTGAGATACGGTTGATGGCAAAAACAAGGACGAAGGTAAGCCATAATCCCATCTCGAACATGAAACTCGCGTCCGGAGGAGTCATGCCATTGGTGGAGATGATGCAGGAAGGCGTTACTGTTGGCCTTGGCACTGATTCTGTCGTGAGCAATAACAATCTTGATCTTTTTGAGGAATTGAAGGTAACGCCATTGCTCCACAAGCAGCACCGCTGGGATCCGAAGGTGATTACTCCTCAAGATGTTTTGGATATGGCAACAATCAATGGCGCAAAATGTCTTGGTTTTGATGATGTTGGCAGTATTGAAGTTGGAAAGAATGCAGACATTATTACGATTGATCTTGCGCCGCATTTGTTGCCTGCGACAACGAAGAACATTGTTTCTCATATAGTTTACTCAGCGAATGGGAATGATGTGTGTGATAGTGTTATTGATGGGAAAATGGTGATGAAGGATAGGATAATAAGATGAACGCATGATAGAGAAAATAGTATCAAAGAAGTTTCATAAATTCCTCTTTGGTCAACCCAGCCTGCCTAATAATAGCAAGCAGTGTCCCTTTCGCTATTTCCGGATGGTTAGGAATGGTAAGCCTGCGGTGCGGCTCTTCTCTTTGCCGAAGAATGATGTGGCTACCGGACTGATGATCTATGGCATATCCTACTTTAAGAAGCGATTTAATCAGCTCTTTACCTGAAATGACCGGTAATTTAGGCACGTATCTCGACTACCTCTTCTTCAATGGATGGCGGTATTGGTTCGCCATGCTTCTTGAGACTCTCTAGGTAGCCGGCTATAGCATCTTTTACATTCTTCACTGCCTCTGCCCGTGTCTTGCCTTGGGATACACAACCTGGCAAAACAGGACATTCCGCAATGAATACCCCTTCTTCATCTTGCGTTATGATGACGCGATATTTCAAAGATGCCATGATGGTAGCTACGGCTAGCCTGTTTAAATATTTTTGGGGGAAATGCATGTTTTCCATCATCTAAAAAGCACCCGTAATTTTAAGCATAAACCATAACACATGCGTTGTTTATATGTCTTTTCCCATATTTTCCGCAAAATTTTCGACGCCAGCGAAAATAAGATTATAAAAGAAGAGAACCTTTTGTATATAGCCTTCCAATCTGTATTATTTCTGTTCTAACCGAAGCTTTTTCATCACCAACGTGCCACAATTCACGCTTTCCATCCTCTTTTCCGCATCCTCAATCACAAGCCGTTTCTTGAAAATCGGCCCGTCGAGCACAAAGCTTTCGTACTCGCCCCCTTCACCTGCAGCATTCATGCCAAACTTCTTGTGCAATAAAAGCAAATCATCGTAACAGCGCTGATCTAGTTTCCTCCCAAGCCATTTTTCTGACAATCCCTCCGCAGCGATGTGTTGAATAATTATTTCGAAACCACAATCAATCATTTCTTGCAGTAATAACTTTTGATCCTTGTGCCACAATGGCGCATACGTTTTCAGTTTAAGGTCTTCACAAATGCGATTCACCCGCTCTTGCTGATAATCAGATGCGAGAGCGCCAACAACGACACCTTCTATATTGTATTTTTCCTTTGCAGTTTGTAAAGCTTTCTTGAGATCGTCAAGCTCTGCCTCCTTCTCGCCTGAGGTCGCTTGGATTACAATAGGCAAGCCAAGCGCTTCTGCTTGAACCTTGACAAACTGTATATTTGGCGTGTGGAACATCCACGAATCCGCACGAGAAGGCATCAAGCTAACTAAGCATTTGACATCCCAGCCTTGCTGTACTGCCCAGTACAAGGCGAATGTGGAATCCTTTCCACCGCTGAAGAGGACGGCGATGCGCATGGAAGAAAAGGTTGCAGAGCTGTTTATATTATTTATGGAAGAAGGTCGCCGGGGATGGGAGTTTCGCCCACAACGGAGTTTCGAACCCACGTGGCGTTCGGAACGCCGCCCTGTCTTCAGCAGGGAGTCCCTACCAACAGACAACCCCGGCAAGAAGGAAAATTATATAAAGATCATAGTTTATCTCCTATTGTTCGGAACGCAGCCTTGTTTCAGTAGTGTGTTTTCGCCGCTTAGGCGGCCTTTTCTTTTTTTATGTCTAGAATGGGCTTGGAATTAATATTCGTTACGCGCAAATTTGTCCAGTGCAAAATCGCATTAGCCTTTCTTCGCGCAATGTGATAAGAGAAGAAGGCATAATGAAAAACTTTCGAATGTCCTGTGAGAATTTTCGGTAAAATTTTCGAGAATTAATTTCTTACCGTATTATTTATCCTATGTAACTCACTTCCCTTACTTTTCCAGCTGGTCTTCCCTTCGCCAACTGATCCGTACGCTTGATAATCTCTTCCTCAATCTCCTTAATCTCTTTGTTCAAGGCTTTCAAGTTGAGCTTCAAGCCGAGCTTTTTGTCGAGGATTTTCAATACTTCCTGACTTCCTTTCATTCCTAAGTATAAAGGATGCCCATACGTTTCCGCCAAAAAGCACACGGCTTCCATATTTTTATCAGATGCAAGGCCAGTAAGCAAACCAGTAACGCCAACAATGGGGCCAACAATGCCATAGAGTTTCTCGCTGACCTTCACGCCACGTTTATAGCGCTCAACAATCTGTTTTGTGTTGCCCGTGCAGTACACCTTCGGTCTCTCCGGCACCGTAGGCAAGCCAATGCCGCCAATCGTCACGATCTCCTTCCCACCAAATTCACGAAGGAGATCTAGAATGGCATAGCAGAATTCATAACACGATTGCTCATCGATAGGCTGAATATCTCCTGCAAGCAAAAGTAAGTCTCTTCGCTTGCCACCAAATTTCTTATAATAAACTTCAATAACTGGCAATTCAACAAGATTATCTTCAGCTACAAATACGGAATGTGGCAATGAGAATGAAGTTATCTCATAAAGTTTCTTCGCCCCAATTTCCTCAATCATGAAATCAACAGCAACTTTACCAACATTGCCAATGCCAGGCAGGCCTTCAATAAGAATTGGATTTGAGAGTTTTGGAATATATTTAGTGACCTTCGTAAGTTTCCAAGCCATGAGCAACGAAAATCGAGCACGCTTTAAATACCTTTCTACAATGTTTTTGAGCATATACTTTTAAATACCTCCCCTCACACATGTGCTCCATGGAATTCGGTAATCCACTTGGCTTTTACGCCCTCACGAGTCTAGGCATTCTCATTTTAATTTACCTTATTCAACCAAGGCCAAAGGATGTTGTAATTCCGAGCCTTATGTTTATCATGAAGGATACCGGAGCGACAAAACAAGCTACATTTTTCAAGAAGTTTTTCAGCAGCGTACTCTTCCTCCTCCAGTTCCTCGCGCTCGCGCTGCTCGCATTCTCGCTCACCTGGCCAATGATGAAAGTTATGTATGACAGCACCGCGGGCAACACGGTTGTCGTGCTTGACGTCTCGGCATCAATGCAAGCGCAGGATGGCGTCTCTACCAGATTTGATGAAGCTATCTCCATCGCCAAGCGCTCCTTAAAAGGTAAAAGCAGCATTGTGCTTGCGGAAAACCGTCCAGCATTAGCTGTAGAAGGAAAGAGCGAAGAAAAAGCCAAAAGTCTCTTGGAAACCATTCGCGCAAAAGACACACGCACGAATCTTGGCGACGCGATTGTACTCGCCGGCGATCTTCTTGAAGGGCAGGAAGGGAGGATTCTTGTCATGAGCGACTTCGCGTGGACAGAAGGCGCAGATCCCGAAGTTGTGCGAAGGCTTCTCGAGGCAAAAGACCTTGTTGTTGATTATGTAAAAGTGGGAAGTCCAGCTAAAAACGTCGGCATTGTGGATCTAAAGATTGATCGCCTGGAGACAAAGATATTTGTCAGAAACTTCAACAAGAAAGAGAACACCATCACGCTTTCCATTGATTATGAGAACGCTGAAGATAAGAAGATGTCAAAGACCATTCTGGCCGAATCTATGGAGACGTTTGTAATAGAATCAAAAGGTGGAATAACAATGATCACCATAGAAGATGATGATGACTTACTGGTCGATAACACGGCATGGGTAAGTAACCCACAAAAACAGAAAATCAAGGCGATGCTTGTCACGGATACTGGGGATATCTTCATCAAAAACGCTCTTCTCGCGTCAGGAAATATTGATGTCACGGTAACCGAATCCACGCTTGCGGGAACGACATTCGATGAGAATAAACCAGGCTATAAGATTATTGTCCTTGGCAACGCCGACCCGACAAAGTTGCCACCAAAGTTCCTTGAGCGAGACATCAAGCAAGCGGTGGAGAAAGGTGCGGCGTTTATTGTCGAGGCTCACGAAAAGCTTCCGCAGCTTGATACAGGAGGCATTCTTCCCGTAGATATAGGACAAAAGCTTGAAGAAACGACGATCACCGCGAATGTGCAAAATCAGTTTACCAAGGACGTCACCTTTGGCTCGGTCAAGGAATATTTTCGAGCAATAGCACCAAATGCTACGGTCGTCATCGCTACCGCAAGTGATGGATCCCCCATCATTGCGATGAAAGAATTTGGCGATGGCAAGGTGGTGTATTATGGCATTAATGATGTGAAGAGTGATTTCAAGAGCACACCAGCCTATCCAATCTTTTGGAATAATATGATAAACTTCCTACTCGGCATTGAAGACTTAAACAATTTCAACTTTAAAACAGGAAGCATGTTATCATTTGATAATGAACGCGAAATCAAAACACCGACAGGAACAATAAAAACGCCAAAAATTGTTCTTGACAAAGCGGGCATTTATGAGATAGAAGGCAGGCAGTACGCGGTGAATTTGCTCAGCGAAGCCGAATCCAATGTGGCACAAGAGACAGAAATCCAGGCACGAGAATCAGAAGGCTATGTAGCAAAGAGAGTAGAGCGAGAAAAAGACGTGAGCCTTGAGCTGTATCTTGTAATCGGCGCTTTTTTCATCATTTTCGGCGAGTTGCTCTACACAAAGTTCCAAGGTGATGTCTGATGGCTTCAATGTACACGCTCATCATCGATTGGCTCTTGCACCAACTTCCCGTGAAATACCCTTATGCCCTCTTCTTATACATCCCCCTCATAATCCTTACTATATGGCTCATCCGTCGAAACTTCGTGAGATTCCACAAAAAGGAAGAAGAATTAGAATATCTCAAAACGCATCGTGGCATGCGACGATTTATGGTTATCGCACGGTTGATCACGTTCCTCCTCCTCATGATAGCAGTCGCATCACCGTTCCGATTAGAAGAAAAGGTGGTAAAAGGTGATCTTTCATTAACGTTACTGACTGATACATCCGACTCTTTCCAGCTCTTTGATACAACAGTGGCGGGGAAGCTAAAAACAGAACTGGAGCGCTACATTCCTGTTAATATGGTTGAGATAGCATCGGATAAAAGAAGCGCGATAGGTGATGGTATCTTAAATCACATCAAAGGCGATGACAGTGTTCTCCTTATTACCGACGGTAACAATAACATAGGCCATAATTTAGGCGATGTGATGCTACTCGCCGCAAATCTCAACACGACCATTAGCGCTCTTGATCTTCAACCAATCAAAAAGGACACCACTGTTGTCCTAAAGGGACCACGATCAAGCATCGTGGGAAGCGACGTGACGCTCACTGCGGAAGTAACGCAAGTTGGAGGCGAACAGCCGTATACCATAAGCATTGAAATCGATGGAAATAAGATACTAGAGCAAAGCGCCTCAGGTACGCAAGACTTTACCATAACGAAACAGCTTGGTGAAGGCTATCATCGCGTTACGGCAAAGGTGACAATTGATGATACCTTCCCCGAGAATAATGTGCACTATAAGATTGTACAAATTGTACCAAAGCCAACCATCGCCTTTGTAACGAGGAAAACGTCACCATTAACCGGGCAACTTTCAGAGATATACCATGTTAAGGTCATGACAGAACTTCCTTCGAATCCGGAAGAGTACATGACTATTATCCTCAACGATATCCCCATGACCGCTATTCCGCGAGAAAATGTAGATGCCTTAACCGATTACATTACGGAGGGCGGCGGCATGGTTGTTATTGGCGGTGAAAACTCGTATGATCTTGGCGGTTATAAAGATTCCTTATTCGAGACATTGCTTCCGGTGAAATCTGGTGTTGGAGAAAAAGAACCAGAGAAAAAAGTGAATGTCGTGGTTGTTATAGACATCTCCGGAAGTACCGGCTCTCTTGTTGGCGGCATTGAGGGAGAATCAAAACTCGGCGTGCAAAAGGCGCTTGCGGTTAATATACTTAGAGATGTGCGTGCCGAAGACAATGTTGGCGTTGTGGCATTCAATGCGGAAGGCTTTATCATCTCCATCCTTTCTCCTATCGCAGATAAACGAGATCCGCTCATCGACCTTGTATCCTCACTCCAATTTGGTGGCGGAACGGATGTGAGTATGGGCTTACGGGAAGCAGAAAAGCTCCTGCTCAATGCGCAGGGCAGCAAGAATATTATTCTTATCTCCGATGGCGTCACGATGCAACCAGAAGTCGCCTTAGCGAGAACCGTAGCAGGGCGCACTGGAGGCATTACCACCTATTCCGTTGGTGTTGGCCAAGATACGGATGAAGTGTTCATGCGCCAAATCGCACAGCTTGGCAATGGCATCTATTTCAAGGCGAATGAAGCGACGCATCTTAAAATCCTCTTTGGTGAGCCAGAAGATGATGAAAAGGAAAAACGCAATCTCGTCGTGCTCAATGGCAACCATTTCATCACGAAAGAGCTATCCTTATCTGGCCAGCTCACTGGGTATAATCAGGTGGTGCCAAAAGCAAGCGCTTCGGCACTTGTTACGACAGGTACTGGCGCACCACTGCTCACTGTCTGGCGTTTTGGCCTTGGACGCGTGGCAGCATTGGCATCTGATGATGGCAGCAAGTACGCCGCTCCGCTTCTCGCGCGAGAAAACTCAAAGCTTATCACGCGCAGCATCAATTGGGCTGTGGGAGATCCGACAAAGACACGAGGCTTTGGTGTTATCGCAGAGGACACCAATCTAGGCAAAACAGCGGAGATAACGGTACGATCAAAACAACTTCCACAATCTGATCTCATGCAGTTCAAAAAAGTTGATGTAGACTTATATAGAGGCTTCTTTTCTCCCGCAGAAACAGGCTTCTTTTCGCTAGCTGGCGCGGAAGTCGCGGTAAACTATTATGATGAGCTGCAAAAGATTGGTATGCATCCGAACCTTCGTAACTTGGTCATGGCGACGGGAGGAGAGATGTTCAAACCAGACCAGATAGAGGAAATTATTAAGAAAACAAAAGCCAGCGCAATGAGGAAAGAGACGCAAGAGATTTCTTACCGATGGCCATTTGCATTAGCTGCCCTTTGTTTGTTCCTTTTTGAGGTTTGCGTGCGGAAACTCCATGAGAAGAAGGTACTTTAAAACTTGTATAAAGCCATCCCAAAAAGATACAAATGCGTGGTATTATTTAAAAAGAAGATTTTATAAA
>JACQMX010000064.1 GCA_016203375.1 Candidatus Woesearchaeota archaeon
GCTCGGAGTCCTGCGCATTTCAAAAACAATGTAGAAGCACAGAAATAAAGGCACAATACATAATAATCATCAAGCGCCGGTCGTCTAATGGCTAGGATCCCAGCCTTCCAAGCTGGTCATCGGGGTTCGAATCCCCGCCGGCGCATTTTGAGCCTATAATTAGAAACAGAAAGAGTAAAAGATATAAACAAACAACATTTGTGCATGTACAATGAAAAAACGTATCCCAATAATTATTTGTATTCTCATGTTATTGAGCGCATGTAGTGTTTATATGTCTCCACAAGAAACACGCAATGAAACACAACTTCCTCCTGAAACACCTGAAGCAGTTTCCGCTCCGCAACCTACGCCAGCAGAACAACCTCCAACCCAACCGCAAGAACAAGAGCCGACTCAGGAAACGCAACCACAAGCACCACAACCATTATATGGCGCTATGCCAATAACCCTTGCAGAATCAACCAAAACCATCGAGATCAGAGATTATACAATCGAGCGCGACACAAACATGGCAGCGCTAAAAGGGATAACGTTTACTATCCGCAATACCGGCAACGTGCCAATATTACCCAGAGTTATTATGCAACTTTCTGGAGAAGGTTTCAATGTTAATAAAATATGGGATTATGAACATCTTCTTAATGGCTACAAGTTTGATAAAAATGTTAGTCTTTCTATCACGCTCGACTCTCCAAAGCTCATGAAGATAATAAAATTAACCGTACTGGATATGGACCAAGGCATGAAAGAACTTGGCTCGGACACGAAGCAGTTTATTCCGATACCGCCGAAGAAGTAATGCCCTCTTCTTTTTCTTCCAGCTTCCTAACTAAAGCGACGAGATCATCCTTTACGTCCACTAGTATCCGCTTATCCCAAGAACCAAGAGCAAGATGAATGCTTGTGACCTGCCCATTGCGTTGATAAGGGATGGTTGTCGTCATTGCTATCGCGGCGCCGTTTGGAAATTGATAGACAGTAGTTTCCTTTACTTGTATAGAACCTAACTCCCTAACTTGATCAAGTGCCGCAGCTCCGCAGTCATGCAAATATTTTGCAAGCTTTCTTAGCGGAAGTTTATAATCATCCATCGTCAATGGATTACTTGGTGTAGCCAATTCAACACGGTGATATATCATACGTGTAAAGAGGCATGTACATTTTAAAAAGCTTGTTGTAGAGCTTTTCGAATAATTCAAATAGCATCCATTGCTGTATATGGTATTCCTTGCTTCTCCGCCATATTCACAAGGATCTTTTGCGTAGCAACATACATATCTGTCAATGTCGAGAAGCCTGTAGCTGCTAATCGCTTTTGAAGATGCAATTTCCACGTCTCATCTATTCTTTCCTTATGTGACGAACGGTCCTCAATCTGATTTTGATGAAGCAATGGTAAATAGAGGTGGACTGGCAATTGTCGCAGCCGTTCTATTACCTTGGCATAATCCTTCTCCAGCTTTTTGTCAAGCTTTTTCTCTCCTTTTCCCTGGACAGCGAGATAAAAGAATGAAAGATGAAATCTATCAAGAATAAATACAGCCTTAGAATTTTTATGAAGGACGTCTTCACAATAATCAAGAAAGACGTTCATAAAATCTAAGCGTAATTTATCAATATCTTTTATCCAAGCATGCTTCCAAGAAAAGAGAAGCTCTTCTTCTTTAAAACTATAAATCAGTTTATCTTTTAATTGTTCTTCTAATAATCTCTGGAGCGTACTTTTTCCAGAGCCGGCAACACCTTCAATGATATGGATTCGTGTATTTTTGTCGATAGAGAGTTCCATAGGATTACCGGAGCGAATTCCTAAACCTCTTATACGCCTCACCGTTCTGGATCTTTTTCACCAATTTCTGATCCACAACAGAAGGCCCTGTCAGATACCTTGGATCCAATAGTGCAGCGAGATCGTTCTTGCTGACAAGGCCTTTCAGTACAATAAGATCTTTGATTGGCCTATTATCGCGTAAGGACATTTTTACCAATTCTGCAACAACCTCATAGCCAAGGTACTGATTCAGCGCTGTCGCAATGATCGGACTCTTCATAAGCAATTCTTGGCAGCGTTCCTTATTAACCGTCATGCCGACAACACATTTCTCCCGCAGCGTTTGCACTGCATTTGTTAACAGCTCTGCCGAAGAAAGTAAATTATGCGCAATCACCGGTGTCATAACGCCAAGCTCAAGCTGACTCGCGTTTGCTGCCGCGCAAACAGCGGCGTCGTTGCCGACAATCTGATAACATACCATATTCACTGCCTCAGGAATGGAAGGATTAATCTTGCCCGGCATGATGGATGATCCGGGTTCAACCTCAGGAAGACTGATCTCATTCACGCCGGCATACGGTCCTGATGCAAGCAAGCGCAAGTCATCGCATAGCTTGCCTAAATCAAGAGCGAGCATGCGCAAGGCATTCGAGTACTCCACAAAGCAGGTCATGCTCCATGAATCCACCACCATATCCGCACAGGGTTCTAAAGGCAATTTTGTTGCCTTCTTCAATTCTTCAAGCATCATCTTCCGGTACTTTGGATGCGCGTTCAGTCCAGTACCAACAGCAGTGCCACCAATGCTGATCGCATACAAGCATCGTTCAGCATGCTCTATTTTCGCTACCGCCTTGCGCATCGCGTTTGCATATGCTCTGAAAACTTGACCATATCGAATAGGAACCGCATCTTGCAAATGAGTCCTGCCGACCTTGACGACATTCTCATACTGCTTTGCCTTGCGCTCAAAAATTTCGGCAAGCTGAATGAGTTCCACCAACAATGCAGGCGTTTGCAAGGCAACAGCAAGGCGAATAGCCGTAGGAACAACATCATTCGAAGACTGCGCCATGTTGACATGATTGTTCGGGTGCACCAGATACTCTCCCTTCTTTCCCCCAAGCTTTTCTGTAGCAAGATTCGCTAGCACCTCATTCACGTTCATGTTCATCGGTGTCCCCGCGCCAGCTTGGAAGATATCCATAGGGAAAGGCTCAGGGTTTTTATCTTTTAGAACATCAGAAGAAGCAGCAACAATAGCCGCGCCGAGTTTTTTATCCAGCAAACCAAGTTGCATATTTACATTTGCAGCCGCTTTCTTAATCAACACCAGCGTGTGAATTAATGGCAATGGCACACGCTGACCAGAAAGATGAAAATTCCCTTTCGCGCGCTGTGTAAAGATGCCATAATACGCATCAGCTGGCACTTTTAATGTGCCGAGACTATCCCGTTCCCAGCGATCTGCCATTTAAACCCCCTTTTAGACTGTATAGTTGATTATAGGATTGATTAAAAAATAAGAATGGCGCGGGGTTATTTATATTTTTACTTCTAGTA
>JACQMX010000065.1 GCA_016203375.1 Candidatus Woesearchaeota archaeon
TTTTCCGAAAATATTTCAGAACATGTCGAAATTATTTCACTTTACATAAAACATTTACATACTTATGTTCTTCATCTATTTCTACCCGTGACACACGCACTATCATAAAATATTTCATTAATTTCTCCTTTAGCTCTTCTTCCGTATACCATGCTACATACCGTTTATGCCCAGGATAGTGCGCGTCTTCCCGAAATCCTTCAAATGTACCTTCTTTCATGCCGATATACACTACGCCATTCTTATTGAGGACGTCGCGGATTTGACACAATACCACATCAAACCTATTTTTTGGCACGTGCAATAATGATGTATACGCCCAAACGCCATCAAACGAGCGTTTTTCAAAGGTCAAATGCTCGAAATCCATTTCGTACGCTTCAAGGCCTTTCTTCTTACAAAGCTCTACTTGCGTCGGAGAAATATCAATGCACACGACCTGCAATCCTTTCTCTTTGAGGTATGCGGCATCTCTTCCAGGTCCGCTCCCAATATCAAGAACGCGCTTGCCTTTGAGCTGTTTGATAAACAAGGTTATATCATTGAGAAGATATTTTTGCAGGTATGCCTGTTTTCTCTCTGCATAATCCTGCGCGTATTTATCATATGTTCGTTTTGTTTCTGCCTTGTACTCTTCCATACGAAGAATTACGCTCCATTAACTTTCTCGATCAGCTTCAGAATATGCTCCTTGCCTTTCCAGTCGAGCGCTTCCTTCAATACTTGTATGATTGTCTCTACAGGGATAACTTTGATCTGTTTCAGTTTTTCCGGTGAAATAACAATATCCTGCAGGTTAGAATATGGCACAATCACCTGCTTCAATCCAGTTTCGATGGCCGCCTCCACTTTTGCGGAAACGCCACCAACTGGCAGCACTTCTCCACGCACAGAAAGCGAACCAGTCATTGCGGTGTCTTGCCTGATGGGAATGTGTTTGAGCGCAGAGATAATGGTGGTTGCAACTGCAATACTTGCAGAATCTCCCTCAACTCCTTCGTATGTCTGCAGGAATTGCACATAAATATCATACTTCTCCTTAATATCCTCACCGAAGTATTTCTTGATAATCGCGGAAACGTTCTTTACCGCTTCTTTCGCAATCTCTCCAAGCTTTCCTGTGGCAACAATTTCTCTTTCTTTACCGCCAGGAGTTACTTGGCTTTCTATAGGGAGAATGATACCGGAATAAATACCAGTTTCTCCGCCAATAACTGCAAGGCCATTTACTCGGCCAACCTTCTTGCCGGAGGTAACAATGACTTCGTATTCTCGCTTCCGTTCGATAAGCTTATCCGCGAGCTGCTTTTCAAGCGTGCGCGCGACTTTTCTGCCGCCATCAACATGCTTCTTCATGACAAGAGCAGATTTCTGTTCAAGCGCGAGATCGCCTGCCGCACGGACAAGACCGCCAAGCTCACGGAGGCGAAGGGTTAAATGGCCCTTTCGATTAGCTCGTCTCCTTGCTTCCTCAATGATATCTTCAACAGCTTCACGAGAGAAATGTGGAATCTTTTTGTCTTTTGTTATTTCTTGCGCGACAAACTGCGCAATTTTATACCTATTCTCTTCCGTATCCGGTATGGTTTCATTCATGTACACTTCATAACCATAGCCGCGGATGCGCGAACGTAGCGCGGGATGCATATTTCGCAATGTTTCAAGATTACCCGCAGCAACAAGAACAAAATTACAAGGCACCGGCTCTGTTCGTACCATCGCGCCTGCACTTCGTTCGCTTTGGCCAGTGATGGCGTACTTTCCTTCCTGCAAGCAAGTTAACAATTCTTGCTGGGTATGTGGCTGCAAGGTTGCAATTTCATCAATAAACAACACACCCATGTGTGCCTTGTGAATCATGCCCGCAACAACACGCTCATGCGCAGGTGTGCCGAGGCCACCCGACTGGAACGGATCATGAAGCACATCGCCAAGCAATGCTCCCGCGTGTCCTCCAGTAGCATCAAGGAATGGCGCTTGCTTCTTGTTATAATTATCCACAACAACCTTAGGCACCTGCACCTTGAGGTTCATCTTCTTCCCTAAATTGATGAAGAGGATGATGCCAAGGATGAATGCGATGCCAGTGATCATGGATGCTGCATACACGACAGGACTATCAAAAGGGAAAATCTTTTTACTGTATAAGTAGTATGGTACAATAGAAATGACTATTGCAATAAGGATGAATAAAATATTTTGATTCTTCAACATTGCTGTTGATTGCACTCTAGCCTTGGATATGAGATCCCTTCCTTGTCCGGCAGGCACCGTGCGAATTAATGGCATATTCTCATCATTCGGATTTGGAAAAGCGAGAGTATCAACCAGTTTTTCCTTTGGCAATAATTCCGCGAGAGCGAGACCTAACATGGACTTTCCTGTCCCCGGCTCGCCAATGAGAAGAACGTGCCGTCTTTGAAGCGATGCTTTCTTGATGACCTCAACAGCATCTTCTTGGCCAATGACTTGATCAATAATAGTCTTTGGAACAGGGATTTCCTTGGTAGATTTAAAATCCAATTTCTTCGCCATAAGTTTTCACATGGAATAGTTATATTTAAAGCTTTGCGATAGACAGGCTAAAAGTGGTTTTCCTTGCTGGCGTATGCCACTCTTCAATTTTCAGCAAGATTTATATACCTCAACACCTCATTTTTCTCATATGCCAAAAAAAGCAGGGACAAAAAAGAAGGTGAAAGAGACCGAGAAAGCCAAGATCCCAAAAGGATCAAAGGCCTCCCATCTCCGCGCGTGCCCAGCGTGCGGCAGCGATAACGTCATCTATCGCAAGGCAGAGGATGAAGTGTATTGCCAAGATTGCGGAGAAGTGTACGCTGAGCTTGCGCCAGAAGATGAAGATGATTTTGAACGAGCGAGTGATGTTATTTAGAGTTTCGCCGTATTGATATTTCTAGTATGGTCATTCCTCATACCATCAGCTTAATGTGTGAACTAATTGTGGTGCGATGCTTTTTAAGACGAACCAATTGAACATAACATGCGTGGCAAAAAAGATCAACCTTCTATGCAGTCGTCCTGTGCCGAACATAATGACTATCAGTGTGAGGACAATATTAAGCACTATGGTGAACATCATGCCAACGGCAACAATTCCTAACGGCTTGAAGGGCAGCATAAACAAGAGCAGGATCGCGCTTATTGGAAACGTAAGAAGCATATTTGGCGTGAATGTCATCGTGATAACCATATATGCAAAGACTGAAATTTCTAGCACGAATAAGGCTGCTAAAAATCCATAACTATATAATGTAACAAATGTCGAAAGCGTAATAAACTCGATAGCGATGTACCTGTTATGGAGATATTTCCAAGCAAATGATGTGATCACGTTCAGGACGATAAAGAACGCGATCATGACATATTTTGTAAACAATAGCAAAAAGAGTAAACTAATGCCGAGCATAATCCAAAACCGTAACCAAGATGTATGCCGTAGCCAATTGTACCAGCTTATCTTTGCTTGCGTCATTTTCTCCACGTCACCACAACATCATCCGTTCTCAAGTATGGCTTGATCACCGCCCCCTCTACGGTCATCCGCTCGCCGGCTTGATATTGTAACACGCCAAGCCACGCGATCATCGCAGCATTATCAACAAGATACTGATTCTCTGGCGCAAAGAATTTTGCTCCTCGATCCTCGCACATGATCCTACACATTTCCTGCAGGCGCTTGTTGCAGCCAACACCTCCCCCAAGCACGAGCTCTTGCTTTTCCGTGTGTGCTATGGCCCGTTCACTGACTTCAACGAGCATGGCGAACACGTGCTCCTGCACGGAATAACACAAATCTTCTTTGGCATATTTGCCGGAATCCCATTTCCGTTTGATATTGGTGAGTATGCCAGCGAAGGAAACATCCATTCCCTTAACGGAATAGGGGAGTTCAATAAGTTTTTTCCCCTCGCGCGCAAGCTTCTCGATCTCTGGCCCTCCAGGAAAGCCAAGCCCAATATGGCGGGCAAATGTATCGAGAAAATTCCCCACGCCAGTGTCAAGCGTTTCTCCAAACACTCGATATTTCTTGCCTTCATATGCGATGACTTGCGTGTTTGCGCCAGAAGCGTAGAGCAGAATAGGATCTTTTGCCGGAGTGAGCAAGCGCGCGATTTCAAGATGCGCGATGCAATGATTGACACCAATTATCGGGATTTTATGAAGCAAGCTCAGGCTTCGCGCAGCCATTGCTCCAATTCTCAAGCAATGGCCGATGCCAGGGCTCTGAGAGAATGCGATAAGAGAAATATCCTTCATCTGCAAGCCAGCCTTCTCGAGCGCTTGCTTGATCACCATATCGCAAACCTCAACGTGATGGTTCGCAACATCTCCCGGGACCATGCCTCCTTTTTCAGTCTTAAAACTATCTATGCCATTTGCTAGGATTTTTCCTGTACTCATGCAAATGCCAACCCCAAAGGTATGCGCAGTACTTTCAATTCCAAGGCAGTACAACTCCTTTGTGTTAATATTTGATCGCATCATCGTTATTTTAGCTTTTATTAGCGTTAAAAAGCCCCTAGGCTGCCCAAAACTATTTAAACTTTAAAAGCATTATGGTGACCATGAACACCGAAGCGGAGCCTTTGGACGTTGAACAAAAAACAGAGGTAAAGATTCAAGATACCTCGTTTGATACGTTTATTCAGAAGACACTCTCCTATAATCCGCATGCTGATGTGGAGCTCATTCGCAAGGCCTTCAATTTGGCGAAGGATGCCCATAAAGGTCAGTTGCGGGAATCTGGCGAGGCGTATTTTATCCACCCCTATTCTGTAGCGCTTATTCTTACAGATCTCAAAGCCGATTCCGCCACGCTCTGCGCGGCATTGCTCCACGACATTGTTGAAGAATCAAATATTTCCGTAGACAAAATCAAGAAGGAGTTTGGGGAAGAGATAGCGGAGCTTGTTGAAGGCGTTACCAAAATCATGGGGATCCAGTACGAGACAAAAGAAGAATATAAGGCGGAGAATCTCCGCAAGATTCTTCTCGCGACCGCAAAAGATATTCGTGTTATTCTTATCAAATTAGCTGATCGCTTGCATAATATGCGAACCATCAAGTACTTTAGGCCAGACAAGCAGCGCAGAATTGCGCAAGAAACCCTTGACATTTATGCTCCTATCGCGCACAAACTGGGTATTCGTTTCATCAAAGGCGAGCTTGAGGACCTATCATTGAAGGCGCTCGATCCTGAAGCGTATAAACTCTTGCGCAATCGCATCGCGGAAAAGCGTGTAGAGCGTGAGAAGAAAACCGCGGAATTCATTAAGGTCATTAAAGATCGTCTTAAAGAGCACAATATTGAAGCGGACATTGAAGGCAGAGCAAAATATTTCTATTCCATTTATCAAAAAATGAAGAAGGAAGGCAAGGATTTCAATGAGATCTACGACCTTATCGCTATCCGCATTATTGTGAAAACAATTCCTGAATGTTATGCCGCGCTTGGGATGGTTCATGAGTTATACAAGCCAATCCCACGGCGCTTTAAGGATTATATCTCTGTTCCAAAAGCCAATGGTTACCAATCATTGCACACATCTGTTGTTGGCGATCACGGAAAGATAATTGAAATCCAGATTAGAACCAATGACATGCACCTTATTGCGGATGAAGGCATTGCAGCGCATTGGCGATATAAAGGAACAGAAAAA
>JACQMX010000066.1 GCA_016203375.1 Candidatus Woesearchaeota archaeon
CCCGTGGATAGCCCCGAGCGGCGAGTTTGCGTTATTTTGCAATTTTTTTCTTGATGAGATCTCTGAAGGAAGGCGGTTGTGATGGTTGTGATAGTAGCACCGCTTTTCTTTCTTCAGGAATCTCTTTTAATAAGTCGTCTTCGGCTGGCGTCCCTGACTTTATTAATGGCATTATTTCCGATGGTGATGGTTGCGCTCGCTTCGGCACGGATGCTGGTTGGATTGTTGCGGCTACGAACGGTTTTGAAGGAGGTGAAGCTTGGACCGCCGCAGGCATTGACTTTTGCGAACCGGGAACTTGCACCGCTGGTCGTGGCGCGATAGCTGGCGCTGCTTTAGCAACCTCCTCTATGCGCTGGCGAACTTCGCGTCCTGTTGGACCTCGCTCCTGAATGTGCTCTTTTAAGAGATTAAGATAAATAAGATAACGTTGCCAAATGTAGCGGAAGAGCTCTATGTCTTCAGGATATTGGCTAACCAGCTTATTGTATGTTTCATTGAGCGCGGTCAAGGCTTGCTGCAAACGACCGTAATCCTTCGCATTAGCGTACTCTGCCAACTTATTTACATCAGTATACAAGCGCAATTCATGATAGGTCTTGTAGATCTCTCGATAAAGTTCTGTTCGCTTGTCGATAAAGCCAAGAGGAAGATCATGATAGAGTTTATACGCGATAAGATATTTTGGCTTGATCTTTTCGAATTCTCCTTTCTTGATATGCTCATGAATTTGGACAAGCAGTTGAAGCAATTCGTTATATCTGCGCTGCGTTTCCGCATCCTTTTCCGTCGGGACTTCTACAATATACGGCATGAGCTGCTTGTATAGGTTAAGCACAGCTGTCTGCACGTGCACGAGTTCCGGATAGCCTTGAGGAATTGTGTTATACAATCCAAGAATCTCGAGATAAAGCTCACGAGCAAGATCATATTGCTTGTTTATGATGTAGCTTTGCGCCGTCTGGAGGAGCAGATTAATCTCATTCACCCGACGTTTTGTTTCCTCCATCAATGTTTTGTTCATCTTGAGCGAGAGCAAGTGATGCAGGTCAAGCATCTTGCTCTCGAGCTCCGCCTTTGTTTCAAGGAAACCTTGCGGTAATGTCGCGTAGGCGTCCGTAATCTTGACGAAAAGGTCTCGCGCCTTTTCTAAATCGCTCTTTTCTAACGCCACATAAGCTTGTCGCATGAGCTCATTGATTTGCGTCACGCCTGCGCTAATTTCCGTCGCATACATATTTTCTTTGCGGAGGATGAGGCGTTGGTAAATCTCCAGGATTTGATGTTGGAGTTGCGTTTTTTCTTTCAAGAAGCCCTCTGGCAGCGTCGCGTAGAGCGTGTTCACTTGATCAAGCAGTTTGCCAGCATCCTCAAGATCATTCGCGTTTATCTTTGCCACCACTTGGCTCATCATGGGAAGTATTTGTCTCGATTTCACGCTAAAGTCTTGCGCCAAGAGGCGTTTCTTGTTGGTGATAACTGTCTTATAAAGATTGAGCAATTGGGTCTGAAGCATGACGCGACGATCAATAAAGCCTTCTGGCAAGGTGAGATAGAGCTGCTTGAGTTTTGTGTACGTGTCCTCTACTTTTTTCAGGTTGTCGATATTTTCGATGAGGGTATTCTTGACGAGGCTGTTGGCTTCAGCAAAGAGTGTGTTCATTTCGTCTTGCTTCTTGCTGAAATCAGTGCTCAAGGTCTTGTCAATGCCAAGAATGAGCAGTTCATTGAGTCGCACTAAGCTGTCTTTCAGCTTTCGCTCTTTCTCGAGATATTCCTTTGGCAGGTTCGTCCGTCTCCGTTTGATCTCCAGGAAGATTTCTCGGGCCGTATCTATATCCCCCTTATTCAAGTAATCATTAGCCAGAACCACAAGCTGTTCTAAATCCTCAGGAAGGGCAAGCTTTGGCTTTGCTTCTTCAGCTGCCATTCCTGCAGCTTCTTCTGGTTTACCTTCTGGCGTCTTGCCGGGAAGCTCCATCTCTCCCCCAGCCTTTCGAATTCCACCTTTTATCGCGGGACGCCCGCCTTTCTTGATCGCTTCCTCTTCTTTGGTAACAATAAGCTCTTCAGAAACCACCTTTTTTTCTTCCTTTTTCTTTTCTCCAAAAGCGGATTTTGGAGGACCATAATGAAGATAGGGTGTGGTAAATTTGTACGTGATGTGCAGCAAGCCCTCTTCTTCAAGAAGGGTAGCTAACGACTCAACTGTTTTAATCGGAAGGTTTATAGCTTTGGCAACCTCCTCCATAGTCATCTGCTTCTTTTGCTCAATAAGGCTTAGAAGTTTATCTACATCTGTCTGCACCACTTTTTCATTCGCCATGCTATTCCCTTATGGGGGACAGTACTATTTAAAGGTTTTTGTAGAAAATGGTCAATAAGCTGCTAAAAATTGGGTATAAAAGGTGGTTACCTAACAATAAGTACCATCGCGACTACAATCAACAATACCGCCAGTACCCTTCTAAATTGCCGCTCATCGACTTTTTGCTGGAGTTTTGTGCCAAGATATAACCCAAGCAGTAACGCGGGAATCAAGAAAAGCGCAGTGGTGATTACTTTTTTTGTCATCAAACCGGAATAGGCATAGAGCGCAAGGATTGCAATATTATTCACAAAGGAGATACCAAATATCGTGGCACGAAATAGTGCCTTTGGCATGCGGATTATTCCAAGATAGGTTGCCAATGGTGGCCCATTCATGCCATACATTGCGCCAAACAATCCAGCGAAAAAGCCGGCAATATCCGACCAGAGCCACGTCAGCTTCAGTTTCAATTGTTCAATATGCCTCTGGTGATTCAAGAACATATGCACCGCGGTCACGAGCACAATCACGCCAAAGATGCGCTTGAGCAAAAGGCTGCTAAAGGAAACAAGGAAATACGTTCCAAGCAGCGTTCCCAGCAACAAGCCGAGCAGCATCTCAAAAAAAATATCCATGCGGATGTCCTTGCGTGTTACCGTGCACATCACGCTTTCCGCAAACAAGTCAAACAGCAAGTATACCGGTACGACAAATTTAATATCCATGATGAGCGAGAGCATGGGCACCGAAAAAAACGCACCGCCAAAGCCGAAGAAGCCCTTGATGAGGTTGCCGATAATGACGATGAGAGCCGCAAGGATTAAGATAGTGACGGGTTCCATAAAAAAGCTGAATGAGAACAGATTTATATTCCTTATGTTCAAAAAGGCTATTAAAACAAAATCTTCCTTCCGGAGCCGATGCATAGAATTTCTAATCGGCACCAACACCATTTTTTCTCCACAACGATTTTGCCCTTGTGCTCCATGTCCCTGAGGAGCACAAGGGCAAAATTGTGTTAGCAATGTCCGCATCGGTAATGGTAGGTTGGGCCGTGCAAACAGAAGAAGGCACCAGTTACATTCGGGACAGAGCCTCCCCTGACACAAACTATATAAACCTCACGCGCATCATTTTTCA
>JACQMX010000067.1 GCA_016203375.1 Candidatus Woesearchaeota archaeon
CCAGTAACGCCAAAAACTTCCTTAATATTTGGCTGATCAAGAAGTGTTTTGCCAACATACTGCGTCGGTTTGCCAAGAACCAACATGAAAACAATGAATCCCTCGCCTATCGCGGCATTGTTGAGTTTTATGGTAAACTTCTCAATAACGCCTTCAGCGCGAAGCTTCCGGATGCGTTCATGGACGGTGGAAGGGCGAAGTGCAAGCGCCTTGGCTAAATCACGAATGGATTGTCGAGAATTCTTGCGCAATGCGGCAATGATTCTGTGATCTGTATCGTCTAGCTTCATGGGTACAACCCTCGTTAAAGGCACTCGCGCCAACAAGTGGTGTTGCTTTGGCGAGCATCACCTCTTTCCCCCAACGAGGGCCGAACCCTCACTCGCATAGTGGTTACTGGCAAGCGAAGCTTGCCAGTCCTGGAAATTGAAAATTTCCAGTAACTTCAGTTGAGCACCCATTTATCCAATGATTTCTCAACCAACATCATCATTGTCCGACTTATATTTGAACTTTTCTATTTTTGTCCATATAAATTATATTTCTATAGACAATGTCCAATATTATGAAGAAAAACTATATGAATGTCCAGTTATAACTGTCCAGTTGGTGAACATTATGGATAAAGGTCAACATTACGAAGTAAAAGATCTCAAGCTTGCAGAGCAAGGACTGATGAATATTGAGCTCGCAGAATCGCATATGGCCGCATTAATGGTCGTGAAAAAGCGCTTCGAGAAAGAAAAGCCATTGAAGGGCATACGAATAGGCATGGCCTTGCATGTTACCAAAGAAACTGCGGTTTTAGTAAAAACTCTTATCGCGGGAGGAGCACAAGTCGCCATAACTGGCTGCAATCCATTAAGCACACAAGACGATGTTGCCGCAGCGCTTGCCCAAGAAGGCATCCATGTATGGGCATACAAGGGAGAAACAACAGATGATTATTATCGATACCTAAATCACATTATCGATTTTAAGCCGCACATTACTATTGATGATGGTTGCGATCTTGTTTCTGAAATACATAAAAAACACCCAAACCTTATTTCGGATATCATAGCCGGATGTGAGGAAACAACAACGGGAATCATTCGCCTTAAAGCAATGCAAAAGGATAAGGCACTCAAATATCCCATGATCGCGGTTAATGATAATAAAACAAAACATCTTCTCGATAATTATTATGGAACCGGCCAATCAACACTTGATGGTATTCTCCGAGCGACAAATATCTTATTCGCAGGAAAAAATGTTGTTGTAGCAGGATATGGCAGCTGCGGCAAAGGCGTCGCCTTACGAGCACGCGGCCTTGGCGCAAATGTTATTGTGACAGAAGTCAACCATTTTCGCGCCTTGCAAGCTCGCTATGATGGCTTTACCGTAATGCCGATGAGCGACATAGTAAGTAATGGAGATATTTTTATCACCGTAACTGGCAACAAGCATATTTTGAGAAAAGAGCATTTCCAAGCCATGAAAGACGGTGCCATTCTTGCAAACTCCGGCCATTTCGATATCGAAATTGATCTTAAAGGCTTAAAGGAATTGAGCGAAAACCAACGGAGAATGCGACCTTTCCTCGACGAATACACCCTCTCTAATGACAGGAGAGTGTATGTCTGTGGAGAAGGCCGCCTCGTGAATCTTGCCGCAGCAGAAGGTCATCCAAGCGAGGTTATGGCAACCTCATTCTGTGGTCAAGCCTTGGCGTGCGAGTATGCAGTTAAGAATAAAGGAAAGATGATGCCAGAGGTTATTACTCTTCCTGAAGAGATCGATGAGCAGATAGCGGCCTTACAACTGCAAGCTATGGGCATTCACCTTGATCAACTTACTGATGAGCAGAAGAAATATTTGTCTTCTTGGGAAGAAGGAACATAAAAGAAAAAATTAAAGAATTTTTAAGATTTATTGAAGAGGTACAAACGTTCGTATCTCTTTTACATCAGGCGATGAAGCATAATATCTGCCACGATACGTACCAGGTCTATAAGCACATGTTAAGCAGCGCCTTCCGCTTTTAAGTTCATAATCACTATACTTCCCGACTGCTTCTTCATGGAGCAAGGAAAGATCCCTTTCATCCAACTGCAATCTCGAGCGCTGTGCTGCCTGGTATGGAAGCATAAGCCGCCTACCAGTAGGAGTAAATCCATGAGGTTTAGTTCCATATGTTGTTAACTTGCTTTGCGTCCCTGTGTCGCCAGTGAAAATAAACTTTGATCTGCCGGATACTCGAGAGAGGGAATAGTAATATCGCCCACGGCGATTGCTAGGCTCAAGAAGAGTATACGCACCAAGCTCACATCCCAAACAGCGTCTCCCTGATTGGACTGGTTTCAATCCTGCATACGTCACTTCTTCATGATCAGGCATGTCTTTAAGGCTTGAACGCCATGCACGACCAGCAGTTCCATCTGCATAATATCGATTTACTGAACGGTCTCGAGGCATTGGTAATTCTCTGCCTTCATAGAAGCCACTCAAGGCCCAACGACGTACTTCATGTTTTTTTTGCGTGGTTCCAATATAAGGATGACCTAGCAGGTACGTAGCTTCAACAACAGGTACGAGCACAAGCACCGCGAGTGCCACAAGAACAACTATCGATTTTAGGAAATTTTTTTTCATTGTCTTTCCCCTCACTCCTTTTTGTTTTTTATGATTATTGGCCAGAGGCTTTTACGCTCATTTATTGACCATAGGTATATAAATCTTTTGTTTTATAAGGTCGTAAGAGCAATAGAACGCCTTTCCACACAAGCTGATTATAACCGTTTAAAGGCGTCTCGAATCGCTTCCTGAGTAAAATATTGTTCAAGCTGACTATGTAGTTGAGAATCACTATATCCTTGCGCGCGAAAGTGTTGAACATACGCCTTGATTTTGAGAAGATCAAGTTTTTCAAAGGCGCCACGAAGCTCTCCTTCTGAATGGTATTTTCGCAATTGAGCAATAATCTGCTTATCAGAAAGGCCTGTCGTACGATACTGAGTGATAACAGAAATAAGTTGGGTAATGGTTTCCTGAGAAATAATGGGATGGCGCTTCTTGACATAGGCCAAAATCAAACCGCTAGTGACAATAATAATTGTGATGAGAACCCCGATAACAATTAAAAAGAAACGGAGAGAAGCAGGTTGAGAAGTTGGTTGTTGAACAGCAGGAAAGATAGGAAGCAGGGTTGAAGAAAGCATGGATGTATTTGACGCTGTTGATTCAGAGACAGAAGCATTTACTGGAACAACAACGTCGCGCGTGATATTGCTAAGGATAGTACCCTCATAAACAAGCGAAGCAGTAAGAAGGTATGTTCCTGGTTCTAGAACGATATGAAGATCAAGAATAGGATAATCAATCGCAACATCATAACCGAGCATGGTTTCGTTATTAAAGATGATGTCGGTGAGAGGGTCACCAAGCAAAGCGGTAAGATTCCCAGTATAATTCATTCCATCAATTTCCACAAGAACTGTTGTTCCAGCAGGGATTTGCTGGCGATCAAAATGAATTATAGTATCAATAGGCGAGGCTATTGTTCTTGCAGTATAATAGCGAAGATTGAGAAATTTAATCAGCATAAGCATAGAAGCAAGGAGAATCAAGATTAAAAAAATTTTGAGAATACTCATCTCTGCCCGTTTCAACCAACCCAAAAATACAATGGTCATGGTGGCCCCTTTTTGCTGACGGTAATAAAACGCCTAGAGGTATATAAATTTATGCAGAAATTATTTTTTTCTAGCGGCAAATGCCCGTTGAACCTCCTTAGATTTAAAGAATTTCAAAAGATGCTGCATTATCTGCTCTTCAGAATACCCTTCTTGTGTCCATTGGTTAATGCATTCACGAATGGTTTGTTGATGCCGGATAGCAGTAAGAGGATTGATAACGCCATAATAAAACGAAAACCCGAGGAAACTTGCTATGAATAGAACGAGAATACCCCATCCCAGAGCAAAGAGAAAAATATTGGACTGTGGGATAACTTCTTGTATGGTTCCTTCAGTCGCGACAATTGTCTCTTGTTCGTGTTGAACAATATCTGGTCCTGCTTCAAGCGGCGTCGTTGATGTTATCGAGGATGACGCTTCTTTATCAGCCGATTGGAGGCTTGTCGTTGAACTTGAAGAGGCTGTTGTTGTTTCCTTTTTTGGAGTATTAGTGTTGCCTCTACTTCGCTTCCCATCACTTCCCTTATCACTCCCTGAAGAAGGTTGAAGGATGGCAACAGTTGGTAAACTGTTATTGATGTAGATGCTATCATTTGCTTCAAGTGTCTCAAATGCACTTGCCGTACAGCTCACATTCCAATCATAACTGGCTGTGGCGCTAAAGTTTCGAGAAAAAACATACCATGTTTCATTAAAGTTCATCGAGAATGATTCATTAGCAAAGAAGATGCTGCAATTACCATCAGAAATAGGGGCGCCGCTCGTACGATTAGTATAGTTGGCAAAAAATGAAATGTTTTCCGAGGTACGTTTGTCTAAGCCTTCATCATTTTGATCAGAAATAGTAAGATTTGCATTAATTCCAGTGGTAAAAGAGGTGAAGTGCACAACACGCACGGTAAGGTTTCCTGCATCATAACTTATAACATTGCAGAGCGGAGGAGCACAGAAAACATTATTTATAAGAACGACAGGGGTTGTTCGAAAAGATAAATTGGAAAAATACAGATCTGCGGATGCGTTAAGATGATGACACTTACTATCCGTTGTGTTTATCTCAATAAAGTTATGTTGAATCTTGGTGCAATGTTGGATATTGGTCATGTCAACATCACTAATAAAAGTGATGCTCCCAAAGTCGTTCTCGACACGATGCGCATCTCGGTTAACTATAGAAATCATCCGAAGTGCCGCCCAAACATCAATGCGAGGATAACCATTAATAACAGGAGAGTAGCGGTTCAAAAGCGTTTCAATATCTTGTGGCGAGAGAGTGAAGTTTCCCTTGCGTTTTGCATAATGCTGAAGCAAAAGCGCGGCGCCTGCAACATGGGGTGCAGCCATGGAAGTACCTGACATCGTCACTGTACCGCCGCCCAAAGCAGCAGAGACAATAGATGTTCCTGGAGCAAGAAGATCGAGAAGTGGTCCACGATTAGAAGATGAATGAATAACCTCCTCCGTATCCGCAGTTGTTCGAGCAACACTCGTTACATTGGAAAGGCAACTAGGATAAGCAATTCCTGAGGCGTCTCCACCATTTCCAGAAGCATCATCAAAGAAAATGTTCATGTCATGCGCTGCGTTAACCGACGCGGCAAACGCCAAATCCGAGTTATCGCAACTTGCCTGGTTACTAAACAACACGCCACTGCCAAAACTTGCAGTAATGACACTAATGTTGTACGTCTCTTTATTTGCAATGCAGAAATCAATTCCCGCTAATGCGTCTGGAGAGTCACCAATACCTTGCGAGTCCATAAAACGAACAGCAACAATGTTTGCCTCTGGCGCAACACCAAGGAGACTTCCATCACGAGCCGCGACAATGCCCGCAATATGCGTTCCATGACCGTTGCTGTCACGAGCATTTCCTGTTTGATTTTCCAAACCGTTAGGACAGCAACCAACACCATCTCCCCGTGTTCCATCAATATCACAATAACACATCTCCGCTAAGATTTTTCCTTGAAATGCAGGATGGGTGCTGTCAATACCTGTATCTATCACACAAACGGTTTGCCCAGAGCCATTAATGGAGACACCTTGAATCGACAGAGTATGGACAAGTGTTGCATTAATCCGCGGTCGACTGCTATCTAGCGCTAATGAAAAGCGTTGGGGAGAAACGATATTGGCAACCCTTGGATTTTTTTCAAGATCTTCAAGACCTTTGGATGTTACCGTTACCGCAAGCGTGGGAATAGTTTCATACGTAATGGTGATATTAGTAGTGGAAGGATCAATATGCATCTTGAATTTTTCTTGCTCTCTTCGGATTATGTCTTTTCGTGCTTTAAGGTCATTGGATGGTATATCCTCCGTGCCTTTGAGTACCACAATAACCGTCGTTCGATTTTCAGTTTCATCAGGGGGGGTTTCTTTAGCCGACCCTTTACCTTGACCACCAGTCGCGTGGCCAGTAATTCCTCCATCCAACCTTGGATGGGCAAAAAGACTCAGTAAGAACAAAGAGCCAAAGAGAAGGATAGAAATCAAGAGAAAATGAATTGCAGCCTTACGGGTGGAGGAAGTGTCACGCAAGGACGTTCACCATTCTTTTTCAGAAGGGGAAAGTAAAAATCGCTTTATAAACTTTGCGTGAAAAAAGCAGAAAAAATGGAGAAAAGATAAAAAATTTAATAATATGTTTGGCCGCCTTGAACAGCCTCTTCTTCCTCGTCTTCGCCCTTCTTTGCCCGAGTAAAGGCAACGATAAGGCCAACGATGACGAGGATGATAACGATCACGATAACCGCGATCTCAAGGCCACGAGTCAAGCCAACGCCTTCATTAGCAGGCTCCACCACATTTGCGGTAACTGGTACTTGCTGAAGTACTTCGTCACCAGACTTGATGTCTAAGGTGAATGGATGACTGCCAGTTGTAGCGTCTTCCTTCGCGGAAACATAGACATACGCTGTCTCTGTTTCCCCTGGGGAAAGCAGCACCACATTGCTTGGGCTGATTTCCACAGTCGCGAATGTGTCAACGCCGCTGACGCCGATGGTGTATGACTTGGATGTCGAACCATCATTGGTCAGCGTCAGTGGATAGATGACGCCACCTTCGCCGCGGAGAACATCCTGGCTCTGTGGGCCAACACTGACAAGCGTCTTGCCTGACTTCTTCTTGGATGATGTTGAATCGGATGATTCATCGTCTTCGCTTGCAGCACTAGGTTCACCGACAACTTCAACAGGAACCGTTTTTGTAACCGTTCTTGTTGATTCATCGTATTTTACAGTAACTACCATATTGTATGTACCTGCTCGTGCACTGGAAGGAACGGTGAGGAACAATTCTTCACTGGACTCTTCCTCATCAGCCTCAAGTTCATCGATGAAATCAACTGCGCTAACGCCAAGTTCAGGGATGCTCACTTCAACGCGAACATCCTCTTCGTCCATCTCGCCTAAGTTGTTCACGCGAACAATAGGCAAGAGGCTTCTTCCCGCGCGCACTTTTCCGCCATTTGAGGAAAAGAACACATCCTCGATAACGAGCTGATGGCGCTGGGAATCCATATGAACTGGATAGTTGTAAGATTTGGTGTATCCCGTTCTGCTTGCGAGAATGACACGGAGGAAATAATTGTCAGACTCAAATACTTCAGGGACTTGTAAGCGGAGGGTTACGGTTGTTCGCTCATTGGCATCGAGATTAAAGTTACCTGAAGAATCGGAAACAAGGAAACGTTCGTCACCGAATAGAATAGCGAGGACTTGAACATCATCAACGTCATCCTCTGCTTCAACACGGACCTTGACTTCAAGTTCTTGACCGCGGTCAAGACGTTCCGTAATGCCGGTGCCTGTTTCTACTTCGTCACCATTGACCTCAACACGTACAACCTCAGCTGGCAGTTCAGAGCCAACATTGAGGAGATCTGGCTGGTCTGAAGATTCAGTCGATTCTGTAGTAGACCTGTCTTCAAACTCAACTTGCGCGTTTGCAACGCCAGCAGCCAGAATAGCTACTATGAGCAGCAAGACGGCACAAATGGCCTTCATTTGTCGCTTAAACATCGTATTTACCTCCAATAAACTTCTTCGCATTAGGAAGGAATGGTAACCCCCCAAACCTTCATTATTACTCTTATTGAGTAATCACAAGAGTAATCACAGCTAATATTTAAATGTTTCGCTTATTTCAGCATTATATAGTAGTGATTTTTTTGATCACTCTTTTTGGGAATGATAAACTCTTTTAATCTCTTATGGTTCCATGATCCAAATAACACGATTTCTGAAACGAGTTATATCATTGTTGCCAGCGCTAATGTGCACATCATACTCGCCAGGCTCCGCGTACTCCGGCACTTCTAAACGAACAACTGCAGTATCCACTTCGCCGATAGACAAATCAAATGGGCCTTCATAGCGACGGACAGCTAGATCTGGAATAGCAACGGAAACACGAACATTCTCAAGCTCACGATGGCCATTGTTTTCCAAGGTCAATCGCATGACGACATCACTTCCCGGATATGCTGTTTCCATGCCAGCAAGACTGGTGAGTACAATTCTGCGAATAATCAGTTCATCGCCGCGCTCTTCCTCTTCACCAACAGTAATGTCAATGAAAGCAGTGTCATAGTCGCCATCCTCATCAGTAACAGTAAGTGTGACGGTGTACGTGCCATCATCTTCATAGTAATGGAGCGGACTTCTCTTGGTGCTCGTGTCACCATCGCCAAAGTCCCAAAGGAAAGTAAGATCCCCATCGCCTCCGGTTACTGAAGCGGTAAATGAGACATCGAGCGGAGCCTCGCCTGCAGTTGGTTCTGCGCTTATTGAAATCACAGGTGATGTACCCTCAATAGGAGGAACGGTGGTGTTAACTGTAAATGTGAAATCGGTAGATGCAAAAGCGCTGTTGCCAGCGGCATCGACACATTCCACATTCCATATATATGTCCCCTGAGGCACACTCAACATGCCATCGGATAAACTAACTCCCGTCAAAGTAAATGTGTTCAAATCACTAAAATTTGTGAGTTCATCGAATATGAAGTGATGTGCAGTCTGCGTTGCTTCAAAATCAATACCATTGATATTAACATGCAAAGTGCAGCTTAGCGTAGTGTCAACATTGTCGAGCACAAAATAAGTGAAATTAACTGAGGATGAAGTTACTGTTTCGCCGTTTTCTGGCGTATTCAAGACAACAGTCGGTGCTTCAGTATCTGATATATCACAGACATCACCAACACCATCACCATCAGCGTCCGTTTGATCGGCATTATCATCGACGCCAAGTTCATAAGTTAAATCGCCATCGCCTAATGGGCAATTATCAACATCATTAGTAACGCCATCGTTATCATTGTCATTATCACAAACATCTCCAGCGGCATCGCTGTCAAAGTCAAGTTGATCGGGATTGTTATTCAATGGACAGTTATCAAGCCCAATGCACACGTCGCCAACACCGTAACCATCTCCATCTGGATCGTAGCACGCTACATCCGAATCGCACGCGTCACCGACACCATCAATGTCGGCATCGTTTTGATCAGGATTAAAGTCTACTGGACAATTATCAGGACCCAAACATGATGCACCAGTGCCGTATGCATCGCCATCTGGATCGTAGCACGCGACATCAGGATCACAGGCATCGCCAAGGCCATCACTATCTGTATCTTCTTGTGCTGGATTAAAGTCAGCAGGACAATTGTCTACACCAAGGCATGCCGCGCCATCACCATAGCCATCGCCATCAGTATCAGCGCAGAAATCCGCGTCACAAAGATCGCCTACTCCATCGGCATCTGCGTCGGTTTGATCAGGATTATTATCTACAAGTGGATCATAAACATCATCGCCATCGCCATAGGGACAATTATCCGCATCGTCTGCTGCACCATCATTATCATCATCACTATCGCACACATCGCCAGCGACACCCATGTCAAAATTTTCTTGATCGGGATTGTACACATCATTACAATTATCTGGACCGTCTAAAATACCATCATTATCATTGTCATCATCGCACGCATTGCCTAGACCATCGCCATCGGTGTCCGTCTGACTAGGATTGGCAATGAGGTCACAATTATCAGGACCGTCAAGAATATTATCATTATCATCATCAGTATCACATGCATCGCCGGCGCTACCACCATCTGCATTTTCTTGGCCAGGATTTGCTACAACATTACAGTTATCCGGCCCATCAGCAACGCCATCATTATCGTCATCGCTATCGCAAGCATTACCTTGGCTGTCTCCATCAGTATTCGTTTGGCTTGGATTAGAATTGGAAGGACAATTATCTGGCCCCGCGCAATCATCGCCTAAGCCATAGCCATCACCATCAAGATCAACGCAGACAAGTGGCTGTTCTTGAATGGTTGTTCTCGCATCACCAGGAACAGCGATATCCGTTGGGTACGATGGCACATAAACTTTGCACCGCCACGTTTGATCCACAGAGGTATAAGAAGCAGGAAGGGGATTTGCCTCGATCGGTGTATCAGTAACACCAATGCGATCCCATTTGTAAATGTAGAATGGATCAGCTTCACCATTAACACGACAGGTAAGCGCATCATCATCATATGCAGGATCGGGAGTAATGCTAATCTCAAGCTCTAGCTCTGGTTCGCCAGCAATGGATACTTGTGCGGATCCTGGCACCGCGATGTCAGATGGATATGAAGGAATGAATACTTTACATCGCCATGTATCGCCTTGCTCCGTATTGCTTGCAGCGAGAGGATTAGATTCAACAGGCGTATCGGAAACGCCAACCTTATCCCATTGGTAAATATAGAATGGATCATTCACGCCATCAACAAGACATGTTAACAAATCACCAGTATCTGGTGATGTTGGCGTAATGGAAATTGTCTGCGCAAAAGCGCTTGCGCTAACAAAAATGAAGGTAAGCAAAAACAAAAAGAGTTTCGTTGCTTTTGTCAATTCATTCACCTAAAAGCGAACCTCAAGACCGCCATTGACATACGGCGTTGTTGTGCCATCTACCGGATTGCGTACATTACTTCGATCGGCATCAACAGGTATGTTGGATTGCAGATATGCACCAACATGTTTGAGATCAAGGCGATCGTATAATCGCAGCATGCCTGTCTCTCTGTCATAGCCAACGAGCAACAAGTTCGTGAGCTTGCCTGTTGGGCTCCATCGCAAGCCGCCTTGCAACAACGTGTTATCAAAAGTGGTCTGATTATCATTGACTTCCGCGCGTTGTGTCTCATGCGTCCACACGGCGCCAACAAGCGGCACATACTTGCCATTGGCAAAGCGCAAGCCAAGGTTACTATCAAGAGTTAAGTAACGAGACGCGAGGTGCGTAACCTCACTTTCGCTTCTGCCGCCAAAGGCAACGTGTTCTTCTGTGTTTATGCCATCATAACGAGCAGCAGTCTCTAAAACTGCTCTGCGGTATCGAGCAGCAACACCGCCCTCGACACCTAAACCAAGATGATCACGTTCAGTGAGCAATGATCGCTCGGTGCCATCTGGCGCGTCAGGTAAGGACGCATCGACGGCTCCATTGCCGATGAAACCGCGACCTAAAGCATACGCGCGGAAGGCATTGCCAGTATTGCGAGAACGAACTCGAAGCTCGCCACCGAGACCAACACCAACAAGATTATCAGTGATATCTTGTACATGACGATCATTAACATCTACACTGCCATCCTGACGCTGGTATTCAATACCAAATAGTGTAGCAAGCCAATCCCGCGCGCCAGTATCCAATCGACCAACGCCGGAAAGATTGAATTGCTGCACATCAATATCAGCTTCGCTGCCTGATGTTGGTCGTGTCATGCTAACGGTAGTATAATCAAGACCAAGTTGCACATGCGCGTTATCGCTTGTGTCGCCAGGCATGCGATGGGTACCAAGGAAGGTATCCGCGCTCGCTTCCGCTACATGCTTAGGCGCGGGCCGTGGAATTGGCGCTGCACATACAGCTACCTCAAATGTTCGATTGAGTGCATTAGAACTTCCTTGCCGACGGAGATATTCGATAAGCGTTGTCTGACTTGATACGCGCACTGGCGTGTTGAAATCGTTTGCAGTGCCGAATGGCTGAGCAGGATCTATAGTTGCACCCACGCCAACAACATCCGCTCTGGTTTCGATGCTGGCGTCAATGCCTTCTGGCATGAAGACAGCATCCGTATTGCTTGGCACGCATGCTTTTGGAGCGCCAAGTTCGAAGCGTTGCATAATCCCGGTAGCACCTGCATATTGCGCCACAACAGTGCCGAGAGCGCTATCAGGAATTTTATCAAGAACTGTTTCGAATGCGCGCGCACGGAAGGATGTTCCGCCAGGTTGTTTGTCCTTTGCCACAACAACATATGTCTTACCCGGTTCAAGCGTTGCCTGAGCATTGCCATCTTCTGCGCTAGCAGTCGAAGGTAATGTCTCGCTGACTCGGAAGAGTTTGCCGTCATTAACAAATTGATCGAGCATGGCAGTGGTAAGCGATGCTAAAGAAGCGCGTGTAACCGCAGCCTTCGAGCCGGCAGGTGTTACTGCATAAACGTCTACCGCATCACCATTATTTGGCGTTGTATCTGTATTCTGCGTTGATGTAAATTGGTATGCTGCACCGCCAGAAACAACAGGAAGCGTATCACCAAGAGTAACTGATGTATTTCCTCGGTGAGCTTCAACATCGCCAATGGTGTCTTCAATAAGTTTGAGTGCCGTTGGGTTTGCGCGTTCATACGTTACGACCGAGGGTGAATCTGGGCGGATAAAGGTCGCAGGCACATCATAGCCATAGGTTGGTTGATTAGACCTATTTGGCAACCAAAGAACATGACGATTTCCGCCGACAATATTTTTCAGGCCTTTTTCTTTTGCCTTTTGATTGAGTTTATCGCGAGTTGCATTATCTTTGGCTCGAATATCTTGAACAACGTGCATGCCGCCCCGTGTTCCGTAGACAACTTCAAAGTCGCCTGGTTGCGCGACAGCCTCATTATTCATGTACCATTTATTCATGTTGCGAGCAGCCTCAAATTTCAACACAGTAGAAACCCATTGCTCAAGTTCTGCGTCTTTGGGCGCACCGGTTTTTCCGACGATGCCGAATAAAGTATCGCATCGGTAGAGCGCTGCAATGGTCGTATCGAGAGAAGCGTTGCGACCACTTGGTGAGCCGATGTCCGAAGGCTGAACGAATGTGTATGCGCGATCTTGCGTTCCATTAGAAAGCGCTACAACAAATTCCGTTGTTGCGATAGGGAAAGCGACACAACCGAGATTGCGCTGATAACGATCAGGTAATCCTGCATACAATGCCTGAAGATGCTCGACAACAGTGGAAGGAGCATTTGAGCCTAAACCAACGACCATCGCTGCAGCACGCTGTTGCGCTGGTGTTGGAACGGCAGGAACAGGTGCAGCTGGAGTTGGAGCTTGAGCGACGGCTGGAGTTGCTGGTGCAGCTGGAGTTGGAGTTGCAGGAGTTGCTGGTGCAGCTGGAGTTGGAACTTGAGCGACGGCTGGAGTTGCTGGTGCAGTTGACGTTTGAACAGGAACTGCAGGAGGCGCTTGCGTGTAGTTCTGCGCTAACACGCCAACAAGCACGGTTCGTAAGGCCTCATTTTGTCGAGAGCCACCGAGAAGACTTGGCTCAAACACAGCGCGTTTATCTAATGGAGATCGTGTTGGTTGAGAATCAACAATGTACAATCCAGAAGGTTGCTTATCACTGTTGCGAAGAAGTGGTTCAACGATATGTTGACTTTTTACTGCATCTTTATCAAAAACGCCTACGCAATATTGTCCTTTGTTCCCGTAGATCGTAAAATTTGCAGTATCGCCAGAACCAGTGTGAAGGTGCGTGAAATCAGTATCAGGAGTGTTGTCCTTATTTGTATCGCATTTCAGTGTTTGTGGTCGAGCAGCTTCAACGGGAGCGCTCGCGCCAAATATCGCGCCACCAACAACAAGTCCCGCAGCCTGAGCTAATCGCTTTGGAGAAGATAACCATGCTAAAAGTTCGTCAAGCCCCTTCATTTTACAAGCCTCCCTAAAGACAGTTTTTCATTTTAAAGGTTTTTTTGCGTGATAATAATAAAATCAAGGCTATGATGCTCTTTAAATGCAATGGAAAGAGCAAAACTAGCTGATTCAACCACGATTCCCAATAACAACCCCTTTGAAGTTCACTATGGTGGAGTAATAATTTCTATATAAATGTTTTGCTATTTTACCATTAAACAATAACAATTTCATCAGATTTCATCAGGAATGGCTATTACACCAATTACATTGACAATCAGGCAATGAAGCACACAAACTTTATAAACCACCAC
>JACQMX010000074.1 GCA_016203375.1 Candidatus Woesearchaeota archaeon
GGCTCTGTCCCGAATCTCGCTTTCGCTCGGCTGGCGCCGAGCTCGCATTTTTATGTTTCATGCAAAGAGGTGACATCCCCGTAGGGGGCGTCCCCCTGTCACCTATGTAAGAGAAAGAAAAAGATGCTCGCAAAAGAAGGCGCCAGCTACATTCGGGACAGAGCCGCAGAAAACTACCCCAGCTTCTCCAATTCGCGCTTGAGCCTGCGCAGCTCAGACTCGATCTCCAGCTTGCGCTCTTCGCTGATTTCTTTTCTTGTCTCGCGTGCTGTCGTTGTCGCGTCTTTTGCAGGTATTTCATCCGCATCTGAAAGCAAGGATTTTTCAACCGGATCAAGGGTAACTTCTGGCGCTAGTTCCACATCTGGCACTGGCTGGGCCTTGAAGAAGAATCGACGCAAGATGCTTCCTTCACGCTCTAAGAGGCCAAGCAACTCAAGGCGCATCTTGCCTGTTTTATTGGGTAACTTATGATAATAGACCAACGTGTGCAAGCGCAGCCAGCGTTGGACAGAAAGGGTGACAATGAACAGTATAGCAGCGTACGTAAACAATGTAAACAGGCTTCCCACAAGAAGCGAAAGCCCGAAGTCGAAGAATAGCGCTTCCTTGAGCAAGTTTACCCCGAGCACGAACGGGTTCCAATTCGCAAGCACTTTTAAGATAGGATGCATGCTCTCCAGGGGGAGGATCGAACTCGAAAAGAGGAGCATGATGCTTGATAAGGTGATGCCTGCAAGGATAGCTGTCTCTTCTGACTTATAGAGCGTGCCGAGAAGGATGCCGAGAAGCGCGAAGAGCGAGGAGGTTATAAGGACAATGCCCAACGTGACGCTAATGCTTCCGAACAAGGCGACATCAAAGAAAAATGATGAGATAATCAGATAGATAAGAGCCTGTATCGCAACAACCACGACAGTAGTGAGGAATGTAGCCATAAGGAACACGCTATCAGGCGTTGGCGTGATCTGATTTCGGAAGTACGCGCGAGATTTTTTCTCGGACATGACTAACGTCGAACCAAGCAAGACGCTCGTGATCATGACCACCAAGACGAGCAAGGTGGGGAAAAGATAGTTAAAGTGCGTCTTTCTGGATGTGAGCGGCACAATGCGTGTTGTTAAGGGGGAGACAATGCGTTCGGCATTTTTAACTTCAAAACTTGCGACGGTGGTTTTGATGTTACTCATGCCAACTTGTATCTGATTCAGGCGATCAATGGTTGTGGTAAGCCCTGTCTTTATTTCATCTAGTCTTGCTACGGCGATGTTTCTCGTTGCCATAGCATTGTCCAGTTTACTTTGAGCAAATTGTATCTCCTGACTCAAGTTTGTCATGAGTGTATCAAGAGAATACACCACATTTTTCAATCGGATGTCGTAGCTGTCAAACGTTGCGTCAGACATGTCGAGCTTGTTTTGCAGGTTTGACTTGTTACCGCTAAGCCCCACCAGTCCAGTATCAATCGCATCAATAAGGAATTTTGCCTCAAGAATTGTATTTGCAGTGATTTCCTTTAATTGCTGCAAGTCTTCTTGAATGCCTCCAAAGCGTATATTGGCTGTATTTATCTGCAAATCGATGCTGTTCAGGGACTTGAAGATCTCATCCGTCTTTTGTGCAATGGCGTCATTAGCGGCTACTACTTCCACAATGGTGGGAACGCGCTTGCTGACCTCAGCGTCAACAACGGAAAGGCGGGTCAGGAGGTCTTCCGCGAGCGCGGCGCCGATCTCCTGCGATTGCGCGGAAACTTGTGATGAAAGCACGTCCACTACATGATACACTAAATTGATCTCCGAATAGTCCACATGAAGTTGGATTTCAGCCATGGTATCATCGCTGATCTCGAACTGCGCAGGGAAGACAATGCAGACATTCGATTCGTCTGTTTTGACGCTATCGATACACGCGTCCCCTAATGGATACCGCGCAACGTCAAAACCAGCGCTCGTAAGTCGCGTGAGCATTCCCTCAGTAAGGTTGCTGTAATTTGATGCGTACACGCCAACAGTAATGCGATACGGATCTGAGGTGTTAAACGCCAACCCAAGGAGCAAGATAAGGAAGAGTGGTCCAAGAACAATAATGAGCGCAGAAGCTCGTGATCGCATGATGAGCTTCACGTTCTTCCGGATAATCTGTTCTGTTTTCCCGAGCATGACTTATTTCTCCTTTGTATCTTTTGTAATATTCTCAAAGATCTCGTTCAATGATGGCTTGCTCATGTACAAGTCAATGACATCATCATTGAATTTCTCCGCGAGATGGATGATGTAATGTAAAGTCTCTTTGGCTTTGGCTGATTTCACTACAAGTTTATTGCCTTGCAAGCTGAAGCCGCTAACCTTCAGGTCCTTTTGGCGCTCAAGCACGGCCACATAGCGCGTGTAATCATGCTTCTCTGTCTGCAGATGCACTTCCTCTTGATTTGTATAGAGCTGCCGAAGGCCGTCAACAGCGCCTTTGTTCACAATATGGCGCGCATGAAGCACGCCAATATTACCACAAAGCGCCTCAATTTCATCCAACAAGTTCGAGGCGATTATAATCGTCGTGCCATTTTCGTGAATGCGCCTGACTAAGCTCCAGATCTGCTTTCTTGCCGTAATATCAAGGTCTGTTGTCGGCTCATCAAGGACAAGAATTTTAGGATTATGGATTAAAGCGCAGGCGATATCCAAGCGTTTTTTCATGCCCGAGGAAAGATTCCCCGCTGCTACATCTTGGAACGAGGATAATCCAACAACATCAAGCACTGTGGCAATATTTTTTTTCAGAATAGGGAGAGAAAGATCATACAGCATGCCAAAGTAGAGCAGGTTTTCCCCCACGGTAAGCTGATCATAAAAAGAGGGATTTTGTGTGGCAAAACCAAATAACTGCCTGGAGGCGTCCCGATCAGTAAAAATAGAAGCATATTCTTCCTTCGCACCAGGATCAAGAAGTGAGGATCGATAAAGGATATCTCCTTTTATTGGCTCGAGAAAACCGATAAGGAGCTCAAGTAATGTCGTTTTCCCAGAGCCGGAAACGCCAATAAGGCCAAAGATCTCTCCCTCAAGCACCTGTAGGTTAATACCATCAAGCACCTTATTTTGCTGATAGGCCATAGAAAGATTCTTGACTTGCAGCGCTGGTGGTTGCTGAGGGGACTGCTGACTATCCATGTCAAAAATTTATGAAATAACCTATATAAAGTTATATCAGTACTTTAAAGTGATGAGTTGTTGCATAAATAGGAATAGCAAACAAGTAATTCTTGTGATTCTTAGCGGTAAAGGAATTCCAAACCGCATTTTGTCTCTATCTTGTCTCCACTTAGCTGAGTCTTGTCTCAACCTTTACCGACGAGACCCAGTCTCAGACAGCGGGAAACCAGCTTGAGACAGTATAGCAGCAACTTCTGCATAAACTGCTTCAGGAGTGCGCGTTGTGGTGTCAAGTTGGTAATATTTGCACCGGGTACTGAAATAGCGTTCCGTTAATTCCCGAAGAGAATCCCAATACCACAGCTGGCCAGTATGCTGTCCTCTGCCACGCGCTTCAAGGCGCTCCCAGATATGCTCGCTAGAGCAGACAAGATGTATGGCTACTGTATCTTGTTCAAGTGGCATAGCGCTTGCTAACGTATCAAGAAGAAGCAAGGCTTCATCACGCTGCTCCATGGTGATCTTTCCTGCCTGGAATTGGGCATGAGTAAAAGGATATTGAAAGTGAAGGCAGCGCTCAAGAATAACATCCTTGTTATGGAAAGGACGTTCGCGATTGAAGTAATACCTGGTGAACCAAAGATTGGATTGTAGCTTATTCCCTTCAATCTTTGGGGGAATAAGCTGCCAGCCTTCTTCAAGAAGAACGGGATAGCCATTTTGTTGTAGCATGTGCAATATTGTTGTCTTCCCTGAACAAGCATCTCCAACAATAATTACTTTCATAAAGCGAGAAAGTTTAGGTTGCTTTAATGGTTTTCGATGAAAAGGCAGAGCTATGGAAAAGCAAATCTATTTAATGCAGTGCAACAACAGGGATGCCATGGCAAAACGAGTCTTCATCATTCACGGCTGGGGCGGATATCCTGAAGAAGGATGGTTTCCATGGCTGAAAAAGGAGTAAAAGAAACAAGGTTTTGTTGTCAAGGTTCCTTCTATGCCAAAATCAGACGAGCCAAAGATCAAGCGATGGATTCCTTTTCTCGCAAAAACGGTTAAAAAAGTAGATAAAGACACCTACTTTGTCGGCCACAGTATTGGTTGCCAGACAATTCTTCGCTATATCCAACAGGCAAAGGGAAAAGTTGGCGGTGTAGTCTTTGTTGGTGGCTGGTTTACATTATCGCCAGCTGTTACAAACAGCAAGGAAGAGTATGCTATAGCAAAGCCGTGGTTGAAAACGCCAATCGATTGTAAAAAGGTCAAGAAGACGACAAAGAGATTTGTTGCAGTTTTCTCAAATAATGACCCATATGTTCCGATGAAAAATGTGGCAATGTTCAAGAAGAGATTAGGCGCAAAGATTATTGTGGAGAAAAAGAAAGGACACTTCAGCGGCGAAGATGGAGTTAAGAAGCTTCCGGCAGTATTAAAAGGATTATTGAAGATGATGCTATAAACGCATTAAAGAATTAGGGGGTTCGTCGGCCTTCAAATGTGTAGAGAGCCGACGAACGGAAGGATTATGTTTTTCTCGTTCTGCAGATCATGCTTTCAACTAATCTGATGGCAAACTTTTATAAATCAATTCCCCTGAGAAGCTGCTATGGTCCTCGAAAAGCTTGGCTCAAGCCTGAAGAACACGCTCGCGAAGATCACGAGTGCGATGTTTGTAGATGAAAAGCTCGTGAATGAGCTGGTTAAAGATATTCAGAAGGCTTTGCTCCAAGCGGATGTTAATGTTAAGCTTGTTTTTGATCTTTCTCAGCGTATCAAGGAACGTGCACTTAAGGAAGAAACGCCTGGCGCTGTCTCGAAAAAAGAATGGCTCATCAAGATTGTTTATGAGGAACTTGCTCGTTTCTTAGGAGAAGAAGAATATCAACTCGAACTTGGCAAGAAAAAATCAGTCAAGATCATGCTGGTTGGTCTTTTTGGTAACGGAAAAACCACCACCGCAGGAAAGCTTGCCAAATATTTCCAGAAGCGTGGGCATAAGGTTGCCTTGATGTCAACGGATACATGGCGTCCGGCTGCTTTCACCCAGCTTGAGCAGCTGGGCAAACAGGTTACTGTTCCTGTTTTTGGTGATCCAAAGCAGAAAGACCCAGTTAAAATTTACAAGCAGTTCGAGAAAGAGCTTGGCAAATATGATGTAGCCATTATCGATACAGCTGGAAGAGATGCGCTTTCTGATGAATTGATTGAGGAATTGAATAAGCTCAACAAGGCCATACAACCTGATCAGGCATTGTTGGTCATGGCAGCGGATGTTGGTCAAGCCGCGCAAAAGCAAGCGGATGTTTTCAACAAAACCTGTAAAGTTACTGGCGTTATTATCACAAAACTTGAAGGTACGGCAAAAGGCGGCGGCGCGTTGGCCGCGTGCGCCATCACTGGCGCAAAAGTCGCATTTATCGGTGTAGGCGAGAAGATTGATGATCTTGAAAAATTCAGGCCAAAGAATTTTGTTGGCAGATTGCTTGGCATGGGCGATATCGAAGCCTTGCTCGAAAAAGCTAAGGAAGCTATCAGTGAAGAAGAAGCTCAGGATCTTGGAAAGAAATTGCTGAAAGGTGAATTCAATCTTATCGACCTGTATGACCAAATGGAAGCCATGAGTAAAATGGGGCCACTCAGTAAGGTTATGGAAATGATTCCCGGAATGGGCCAGATCAAGATGCCAAAGGAATTGCTTCAAGTTCAAGAAACGAAACTTAAGAGATGGAAGTATTGCATGAACAGCATGACCAAGGAAGAACTTGAGGACCCAGAAACCATTGATGCGTCACGCATTGACCGCATTGCTCGCGGTTCTGGATGCAGCCATGCGGATGTGCGCGATTTGATGAAGCAGTACAAGCAAGGCAAGAAGATGATGAAGATGTTTAAAGGCGGCACTGGCAGCCCGAAAGACATGGAAAAGATGATGAAGAAGTTCGGCGGCATGAAAGGCGGGATGCAGGGGTTAAAGTTCTGAAGTAATTTGATTTCTTCTTAATAACCATTCTTATTATTTTCCATATTACAATGCATATGTATATACATGTATATACCAACGCATATAATCTCCGATTGGCTATAAGACTTTGGTAGCCATTCTGCCAGATGGCATTTGGCTATCCTATTGTGTTGACTTCTTCCCCGATCAAGAGAGGAAAAATAATACCAGGTGAAAACCATGAAGAAGAACACCGACCTGCTCAAACAGTTGGTCGAGAACCAAAAGAAACTGGAAGAAAAGGTGGAATCATTCGGTTTGTATGACTGGGATAAGGATTGAAGCGGTTATGGTAGACATGATGGATATAAAAAAATTTGAAAAAGTAATTGGAGAAAACAATGGGAGATCACGCCTACAATCCAGACTTTTACAAGATGGAAGAAGGGGACAAGACATACTTCTACTTACTTGTAGGGATGTCCATCATTATACTTATTATTGCAGTAATAAAACTATCATGAAAGGGGTGACGGTATGAACTTAGCGTTGGTGATTAAGAAAGATACGTTCGAACAGTTGAATCGCCTTCGGGATCAGTATCGTATTGAGA
>JACQMX010000075.1 GCA_016203375.1 Candidatus Woesearchaeota archaeon
CCATAACAATAAGGTCTGGTTTCATGGCGTCAAGTTCCTTAATCCCTTGTACATAAGGCAGAAGATCAATTTCATCAATATGATCAAAGATCAGTTCCGGTGCAGGAATGCTGTTAATAATAATCTGTGGAAAGTCTTCATTGCGTTGTATAAGGCCTTTATTCTGTAGCTGTGCTATCAGCTTTAGATAAAATGTTCCCGTTGCCTCTGGACCAATGCCTCCAAGGACACCAAGACGAAACGGACGAGCAATAGTGGCGTTCATTTTGACGCCTCCTGATATGAACGAAGGATATGTTCTACAACATAATCTCCTAAACACCGACGCTGTCGTTTTGAGGAATAGCTTAAAAATTCATCGTTAGAAAGTATTTTTCCTGTACGCAAAAAGCAGCTCAATGTGGCAAGATTAAAGAAATAACGTATTCCTTCTTCACTCGCCTGCATCAGTTTTTGCCGAGCAATTTGTTCATCATCTTCAAAATAGATCCGCTGTCCTGTTCCATTCGCGCTAACGTGTCTTGGAACATAATGCACAACAGGCATTGGCTGATTTGTTCCCAAAGGGTATGCATCAAGAAGGTACGCAAATTCAATTGGGAACTCCATCGCGGCCATTATGGAATCATATTTTTTCTCCGAAGATGGACCAATTTTTAAATCGAATCCATGCCGCGCGAGATATAAAACACAAGCAAATTCATGTACGGGATACAGCAGCGAAGATGAATTATGCCGCTTACTCTCCGGCACTGTCTCTCGAACAAGACTTTCAAGTCCATTCCGGAATATACGTTCTTGGCACCCTTCCACAACTGAGTAATAAGAAGCATCGTGCATAAAAGAAGAGCATTCGATGATGTCCTGCCGCAATGAATACACTCTCTCAAGGGTTTGAAGGCATGCGAAAAAGTTTTTCTTGGCTATGCTTATCTCTTCCAAATCTATGCTATTAAATTTATAGAACTCATCAACAATAAGGATAGCAAAACCTGGTGAGTAGGCTTTCAGCAAAAAAATGGGAAGTATATCTACCGGAACTCCACGAATGCCAAAGCCAGCACCACAAAATGGTTTTTTCTTACTAAGATTATCTTTATAATCAGGCAAGATAACGCCATTGACCGTAAGCCATAGTGTTGCGGCTTGCTTGCGCTTCATGCATTTGCTCTCGTTCTTGTTGTTGAAATCTTATTTCTCCATCCATTCCTATAAGTCTCCCATTTAGTTCCGTCATAGTTTCTCCTCCATGTTTGTTGATTGTCTATTGAATAGTAGTCTTCCGACTTTTAATGCAAAAGTTTATTTTCCACTATTTTGAGAACATCAGACGCTTATGGCTTTCGCCAGAACCCATCAGCGATCTTGAAAACAAGAGCTAAAACTATATCAAAGAATTTGATTTTACCGACGCCAAAGATAATCACATTGTGTCATGTTGCATGTGGTAATATGAGGATTTATTTAAACCTTTGCCTTACTTAATCGTATTGAAGTACTTTCTCGGTCGTCCACCACCTTTATTTTTTCTATCTCTTCTCGCTTTCTTTTTTCTCCCCCTCGAAAGGTGAGGGGGAGAAAAAAAAGAAAGCAAAGCATAAAACGAGTAGCGGCGACTTCCGAGCTAACAATTCAATGAGCGAAAAAGAAAATAATATAATCACTTCCCCATCTTATGCACCGCGCCATGCCAGCTCTTCTCGCCAGGCCCGAGCATATCGACATAAACATGCTTGATGTTGGTGTAATAATCAAGGCTATACAAGCTTAAGTCCTTGCCAAAGCCTGATTGCTTGTAGCCGCCATGTGGCATTTCTGAAGTTAAAATACCATGATCGTTGATCCACACGGTGCCAAATTGTAGCTCATTCGCGACCTTCATGCAGGCGCGTATGTCCTTTCCCCACACGCTCGCGGAAAGGCCATACGGCACATCATTGGCTTCCTTAATAGCTTGATCAAGATCTGTATACGTTTGCACAGCAATAACTGGACCAAAGATTTCCTCTCGGCAAATGCGATGATGCTGCTTTGCATCAGTCATAATAGTTGGCTCAAAGAACGCGCCGCGCGAGAACTCCCTGCTTGCGGGTTGCTTGCCGCCAACAACAACTTTTGCCCCTTCTTGCATTCCCGCTTTAACATAGCCAGCAACGCGTTCACGATGACGAAAGCTTACTAATGGCCCTAAGTCTGTCGTTGGCTTTAATGGGCTGCCAAGCCTAAAATTTTTCTTCGTAAGCTCGACCATTTTCTTGACAACACTATCATGATGCTCCCTAGGCACAAAGACACGCGTAGCCGCAGTGCAGTCCTGCCCTGAATTCCAGAATCCTGCAGTTACTATGCCATCCGCAACAGTAAAGAGATCAGCATCAGGCAGCACAATACATGGCGCCTTGCCCCCTAGCTCGAGATGGACGCGCTTGACGCTCTTTGCTGCCGTTGCCATTATCTGTTTTCCTGTAGAGGTATCGCCAGTAAATGAGATCATGTCAACATCGCGATGTTCAGCAAGTGCAGCGCCAACAGTTTCTCCAGTTCCTGTGAGTACATTGACAACGCCATCAGGAACGCCGGTTTTTTGCACTAGCTTTGCAAGCTCAAGAAGTGTTAATGGAGTATAGCTTGCCGGCTTGAGCACGATGCTATTGCCCGCCGCAAGCGCAGGAGCAAGTTTCCAAACTGCAATGAGCAGAGGATAATTCCATGGAACAATGCCAGCGACAACGCCAATGGGTTCTCGCCGCACAAAGCTTGTTCCAGTGCCCGCGTACTCTGCGGCAGCCTTACCTTCCAGCATTCGCGCAGCACCAGCGAAAAAGCGCAAATTATCCACAATCACCGGCATGTCCGCATCTCTGGAGAACTTTATCGAGCGTCCTTGGTTCATGCTCTCGAGCGTTGCAAAATCGAGCAGGCGTTCTTCAAGCAGATCCGCTAACTTCCAGAGTATGGTCGCGCGTTCCGCGGGCGTTTTTTTGCTCCATACTCCTTTATTGAACGCTCTTCGTGCTGCATCAACAGCAGCATTCACATCTTCCTTATTACCCTTCGGTACCGATGCAAGAACATCGCTTGTTGCAGGGTTGACAATATCAAGCGTTTCCTTGCTTTGGGAGTCAACCCATTTTCCATCAATGAACATTTGATACTTTTTTGCCTTTTGCTTTGCCATAACTGCACCTCCTAATTCAATTTACGATCAATTTACGACGCGCACCATTGCCAATTTGCAGATAAACAGCCATGCCGCGACCTTGTTTGCTGAGTTCCTTGAAAAATGGAAAAGGATCGATGACATCTTCTGGCGTCCAGACACCTGACGTGTGAAGTTTTCCTGATGCAATCCATTGCGCCACGATACTTGCTGGAACGCCTGTTGCAACACTCCCTGCACTTTTTTGCCATCGTTTATGATATTTGGCAACGAGATCAATGGTGACCCTCATTTTCTTTCCTTTTCGTGTCCCATAAAGCACCGTGCGGATAGATTCGACATCGCATACATCTCGCTTTGGTCGTGGAATAAGATACTTGTCTACAAGGCCAAGAAATTGATATGGACTAACGCTTACATCATTTACTTTAATTGGCGTCTTGCTCGTCATTTGCACTTTATCCAAGGCAGTAATAACATCGAGAGTTTGTTGATCATACGCGTAAGCAAAGTCCATCGTCTTAACTCCTTTATTTTTAAAGTATGCAGGAAGTGTTGCGAGCTCAGAATGAAGTGTGTAGTAGCCAATGGATTTACCGATAGGCTTTGACAAATCAAATTGAATGTACTCAGCTAATGGTTGTGGAAAAACGATCTTACCATTGCGCAAAACAGCTGGTTGCTTTGTTACTTCATCCATAAGCGTCTGGATAGCATATGGAGGAAACCATTGCTGGTTTTTGACTTTTTCAACAACAACTGCCCCGCAACGCATATCTACCCGCTCAATGCGATCAAGCAGCATGCCGCCATATTTCGCGAGCACATTCATCGCACCTGGTGTTTCCCCCATGCCAAGAAGGCACATGGTACCTGCAGCCTTTGCCTTCTTTTTTTGCTTGAGCTGCTCTTTTGTTTTCCAGTACAATCCACCGAGATCGAGATAATTCATTCTCGCTTTAATCGCTGCGTCCATAACAACAGTATTAAGCATATACCAGGTTGCATTGATGAGAACGTCCGCCTTGGTTTTCTTCAATTGTTCAGCAAGGTGCGGCGATTTGATGTCCATGATGCGCAATTCAAGGCGAGTTTTTTTCCGTGAGCTTTGCAATTTTTTTGCCCGTTGCTGGAGCAAGCCAATGTCTCTATCCGCAAGAATAAGATGATCAATATTACATTCGAGCAGATCACGTGCGATGATCTCTGCCATTGCTCCTGCTCCTCCAAGAAGAAGAATGGTCATGATCGCACCTCTTGACCCGCCTTGGACACAACATCTGCTATAATATCAAGGCCGCTGTCAAGATCGTCTCGACTAATCGTTAATGGTGGTGCAAGGCGTATTGTTGAGTGGCCTGCAGGCAATACCAAGACGCCCTTCTTGAAGAGACGCTGAACGATTTCGTCTCGTTCTTTTGTCGCATACTCCTTTGTCTTCTTGTTTTTAACAAACTCTAAACCAACCATCAGGCCGAGGCCGCGTACATCACCAAGCAGCTTACTTTCCTCCTGGACTTCGCGCATCCGTTTGAGCACGTGCTTGCCATCGTTAGTCACTTTTTTGCCAAGACGCTTATCACTTAAAATGTTCAAGGCCTCGATACCAGCAGCGCAAGAAAGCAGATTGCCACCAAAGGTACTTGCATGGCTTCCTGACGGCCATCGCATGAATTCTTTTCGCGTCACGGTTGCCCCAAGCGGAAGCCCGCCGCCAAGCGCTTTCGCAAGGCAAACCACATCTGGCTTGACATCGAAATGTTCGATCGCCAAGAACTTACCGGTGCGCATGCAACCCGCTTGCACTTCATCATCAACCAAGAGGATGTCATGCGCATCGCATATGCGTCGCAATTCCTTAAAAAACGATTTGGGAGGAACGATGTATCCCCCTTCACCTTCGATAGGCTCAACAAAAATAGCACAAACATTTTTTGAGCCAACTTTCTTGAGCAAGGCTTCAAGCTGAACAACACAATCACGAACACATTCTTCAGGATCATTGCTAGGATGACGATACGCATAGGGATACGGCGCGTGTACGGCGTCCAAAAAAGGACCAAACCCGTCACGATACACCGGCTTTGAAATGGTAAGACTCAATGCGCCATAGCTTCTTCCATGAAAACAACCGCTAAAGGCCAAAAAGTATCGTCGATGATTGTGATACCGCGCAAGTTTCATGGCCGCCTCGATACTATCCGCGCCAGAATTTCCCAAGAAAACCATATCAAGGCCTTTTGGCATGAGCTTTACTAGTTTCTCGCTAAAGCTGATCGGAAGTTCTGGATATTGTGTGAGCAATGCGCCATGTGTCAACTTGAAGAGCTGTCGTTTAATCGCATTCAAAATATGTGGATTACTATGTCCTGCATTCGCAACAGCGATGTTTGAATTGAAATCAAGATATCTATTTCCATCAATATCCCAAAGGTTATCACCTTTTCCGTGGCTGACAGCAAACGGATAACATCGGGGCAAAGAAGGGGAAGTAACCCTCTTGTCTCTAGCGATAAGACGTCTTGCCTTCGGTCCTGGCGGCGTGATGGTAATATTCGGCTTCATGGTTCTTTATTATGATCTAGTTTATTATAATGTAGGTGGAATAAGCGGACTGCGCTGGATGAGGGCATCATGGACGGCATCGCGGAACGCGGTGATCGTTTGATCCAGATCGCTCTTGGAATGCGAGTAGGATGTAAATATTACTTCACCATTATCCTCATCAATCATAATGCCACGCTTTAACAATTCGTAATGAAGCTTGGCATACAGATTGAAATCGCAGGCAGCAAGATCACGATAATGATAAATGCGCTCGCGCCGGGTAAAGAGAAATTGGAACATGGCTGGGTGACCTTGGACAAGGTGATCAATCTTGTGATCAGCGAAACATTCGGAAATGCCTTTCATCAGTTTGCTCCCAAACCATTCGAGATGATCATACACTGCTTCTTTGCAGAGCTCTTTCATCGTGGCATTGGCTGCGGTTAAGGCGATGGCATTAGCAGAAAAAGTGCCTCCATGAACAACTTTGCCTGGACCAACAACTTCCATAATGTCCTTTAATCCACCGACTGCAGCGATTGGATACCCATTGCCAAGCGATTTTGCGAAGGTACTCAGATGGGGACGTACCTTAAAAAACTCTTGCGCGCCGCCTGGCGAAATACGGAAACCTGTTTTAACCTCATCAAAAATAAGCACGATACCATACCGTTCACAAAGCTCGAGAAGATGCTTCAAGTATCCTTCACGTGGCATGATGCCGCCAGCATTGCCCATAATCGGTTCCGTGATAATCGCCGCAACATCTTTATGATGCTTTTTTACGGTACGCTCAATGGCTTCAAAATTATTCCATTCTTCAACAAGGACTAATTTAGAAATATCCTTTGGAATGCCAAGCGATGCTGAAATAGGTTTTTTTGGCGCCGAGTAAGGAAAATCAGTAGAAAAGAGCAAATAATCATGTGTTCCATGGAAATGCCCTTCGAACTTGATGATTTTATTCTTCTTCGTGTAGCCACGCGCGATGCGGATAGCGCTCATCGTCGCTTCGGTCCCTGAATTAGAAAAACGCACCATCTCTACGCCCGGCACCATGGTGGACATACGCTTCACCACATCTATCTCAAGCTTGTTGCCTAATGCATACACGATACCAGATTTATCCGCCTTATGCACGGCGCGATAGACAGGCTTATAACCATGGCCAAGAATGATTGGACCATACCCGAGGCGGTAATCAATGTATTCATTCCCATCAACATCCCACATATGTGATCCTTTGGCACGATCGATAAAGATTGTACAAGGCGTGTAGATTGGACATGCGGTTTTCCACAATCGCGCATTAGAACTCGTTCCGGCGGGCAACAGCTTCAGACTTTCCTGAAACAGTTGCAATGACTTAGTAAGATTGAGTTTGCTGTCCATAAGTGATATACCCTCTTTTTATGCAAATTTCGAGGGTGGGTATGTATAAATAAGTTTC
>JACQMX010000068.1 GCA_016203375.1 Candidatus Woesearchaeota archaeon
AAAAGTTGGAGAAGAGGCAGTAAAAATAGAGAAAGCTGTGGAGAAAGTTGAAGAGGCAGTTAAAGAAAAAGAGCGGCATTTGATGGAGGCTATTAAAAAATGAGTGGGACAAAAGAGCTCTTCTGGCAACATGGGAAGGTACTGGTTATTCTCCTTATTTTTTCTGCAGTCGCCATTACTCTTTTGGGAAATGGAAAATTATTGAAAATGGAGTCTAATAAATCTAATGCTATATCTTCATTGATGCCAATTACTATTAATACGATACGGGAAGATCTTCCACAAGATTCAAGCATGTTATTATCATTCCCGGTATTAATGAAGAACTTATTTTATCTTTTGGTATTGGTAAGTCTTCTTCTTGCAGGATATCATACAAAATTAGCATTTGTAGGAAGGATGCCCACCTCAGAAGATGAAAGGAAATTAGCGGTGTATATTGTTCTTGCAAGAGAGCATGGCTTTAGCGATGCGGATATCATGGAACGCCTGATCATGGCAGGATGGGATTATACCTCGGCAGAAAAGGCGACAAACAACCAACAGTTCTCAACAGAGCCGCAACGCAAACTTTAAAAAAAGGGCTTCGGTTAGGCAATAGTATGACCCAAAAAATGGCAGATAACGCAAACTCGCCGCTCGTGGCTATCCACGGGCTAAAGCCCATGGTTTTACGCCCCTCGCCTCTAACAGGCGAGTTTGTGGAATTGAAAATCGTCGGACCAAAGTCCGAGGTATTAAACCGATGATTTTCAATAAGCCACAAACCCCTGATATTCGCTATGATCCTAAGGTTGAGGAAACAAAGTGGCAGGCGTTCTGGGAAAAGAAGAAGATCTCCAAATTTGACCCAAAGACAAGTGGCGTCATTTATTCTATAGACACACCGCCCCCTACGGTTTCTGGACGAATGCACATTGGCCATGCCTTCTCCTACACCCAAGGTGACTTTATCGCGCGTTTCCATCGCATGCATGGAAGAAATGTCTTTTATCCGTATGGCACGGATGATAATGGCCTGCCAACGGAACGGTTAATAGAAAAGACGAAGAACGTCCGCGCGACGACCATGGATCGCGGAGAATTTGTGAAGCTCTGTAGAAAAACGCTTGAGGAGATGAAGCCACAGTTCATTAAGGACTGGAAAGATATCGGCATTTCCTGCGATTTTGAGAATAGCTATTCAACAATTGATGAGCATTGCATTAAGACATCGCAATTGTCCTTCATCGATCTTTTCGAGAAAGGTCGAGTGTATCAAGAAGAAACACCTATTAGCTGGTGCACCCAGTGTCAAACAGCTATCGCTCAAGCGGAGTTTGATAATGTCGAATTGCCATCGCATTTTAATGATATCATCTTCAAGGTTGGCGGCAAGGATGTCGTGATAGCAACCACCCGCCCCGAGCTCCTGGCGGCGTGCGTTGCGGTTATCGCACATCCTGCGGACAAGAGGTACGTGAAGCTATTTGGAAAATTTGCTATAGTGCCCTTGTTCGGCCATGAAGTGCCTATCATCGCAGATGAGAAAGCGGATCCTGGAAAAGGCACAGGAATAGTCATGTGCTGTACCTTTGGCGACAAAACTGATATTGAATGGTGGCGAAAATATAATCTTCCACTCAGGGTTGTCTTTGAGAAGTATGGAAAGATGAACAAGCTTGCTGGCAAGTATGAGAGCCTTTCTATCAAGGATGCACGCAAACAAATTCTTGAAGACCTGAAAGCAGCAGGCTTGCTAGTCGGACAAAAGCCAATCACTCATGCAGTGAATGTTCATGAACGATGCAGCACAGAGCTTGAATTCCTCAAGACAAAACAGTGGTATATCAAGGTACTCGATAAAAAGGAAGAGCTTATAGAAGCAGCAGACAAGATAACCTGGCACCCAGAGCATATGAAAGTGCGCTATGTTCATTGGGTAGAAAACCTGCAATGGGATTGGTGCATCTCTAGGCAACGTTTCTTTGGTGTGCCATTCCCTGTCTGGCACTGCAAGAAATGCAGTATGATCAAACTGGCAGAGCGTTCCCAATTGCCTGTTGACCCGATGAAAGACAAGCCAAAAGGAGCATGCAGCTGTGGCAGCAGGGACTTTGTACCAGAGCTTGATGTCATGGATACCTGGGCTACTTCTTCGGTAACACCACAGATTGCGCTAAACTGGGCGAAAGATGGCAAAGAATTCAAGCGCATGTTTCCGATGAGCGTACGTTTTCAAGCGCATGATATCATTCGCACATGGGCATTTTATACTATCGTGAAAGCAGTTTTCCATCATAATGATGTGCCATGGAAGGATATCATGATTTCTGGCCACGCGCTTGACCCCCATGGCAAGAAGATGAGCAAGAGCAAGGGCAATGTGGTTGATCCCATTCAGACCATACAAAAATATTGCGCTGATGCCTTGCGATTCTGGGCAGCAACATCCCGATTGGGAGATGATCTTCCATTCCAGGAAAAAGAGCTAATTACTGGCATGAAATTTATCACGAAACTCTGGAATGCTTCCCGATTTGCTATCATGCATTTGCAGGACCATGACATGGCCAAAGGAGAATTAAACCCCATAGATAAATGCATGCTCTCCAAACTGACAAAGCTCGTACGGCAATGTACGGATGCTTTTGAGGAATATGAATATTCGCGAACAAAAGCGGAGACAGAAAAGTTCTTCTGGCACATGATTTGTGATAATTATTTGGAAATTGCAAAGGGAAGACTATACCAGCCAGAGCTTTCTGGCGAAGCTGCGAGGAAGGGAGCGCAATACACAACGTATCAGCTTATTCTTACGACGATAAAGCTTATGGCGCCGATTATGCCGCACATTACTGAAGCTGTCTACCAGCTTTACTTTGCCGGAAAAGAAGGCTTTGAAAGCATTCACCAGAGCCCCTGGCCATCATTCGACAAATCGATGATTGACGACTCTGCTGAGGATATTGGAGAAAAAGCAATAGCCATTGTTGCTGCAGTGCGCAAACACAAGTCAGAGCAGGACATTAACCTCAATGCTCCTGTAAAAGAGCTTGTTATTGAGTGCAGTGAGGAAGACCAGCACCGGCTTGCTCCGTTGTTTGACGACATTAAGGCAACGTGCAAGGCGGAGGATATTGTGTTTGGGAAGGGCGAAGTTCCTTC
>JACQMX010000076.1 GCA_016203375.1 Candidatus Woesearchaeota archaeon
AAGAACAAAAAAAAGAAAAATTTTAGGCAGTTGCCTCTTCACCTTCTTCTGAAGCTTCCTCTTCAGCGCCTTCTTCGTACTCCTCTTCTGCTTCTTCAGAAGTGTATGGCACGAACTTGCCACCTTCAACAGTGAAGTAGTCGTAAGACTTCTCCACTTCACCGTTTTCATCAAACTCATACGTTCCAGAAGCTCCCTTGTATGGGCCCATCGTGTAGAGGTAATTCTTCATGGCAGTTGAAGTACAGTCGGTTGCTGCGCAGGCCTTGGCAACGATCATAACTGCATCGTATGCTTCAGGTGTGTACGCGCTGTATTCTTTGCCGTACTTTGCCTTGTATGCTGTCGCAAAAGCCTCAAGCTCTGGCGAGGCTGGAACACCTGGCAACGTGACGATAAGTCCTTCAGCAGCTTGGCCTGCAGTTGCGATGATTGCATCATCCTTTGATGCATCAGCACCAACGACTTGCAACGTCAAGCCAAGTTCTCTCAACTGCTTAAGCACAAGACCCGTATCTGCCGGATAGGCAAGCATATAAACCATATCTGGACTTGCTGCCTTAACTTTTGTTAGCTGCGCTCTAAAGTCTGTCGCAGATGGCTCATATGTTTCTTCAGCAACAACTTCCATGCCTTGCTCTGCTGCTGCAGCAACAAAGACCTCCTTCAAGCCAGCACCCCAATCATTGTTGATATACGTTACTGCAACCTTCTGCGCACCAAGTTGTTTCAGAAGCTTTGCAGCCTCAACACCTTGGTTGGCATCAGACGGGACATTTCTGAAGATATAATCGCCTGCATCCTTTATGGATGGATTCGTTGAGCCGTAGGAAAGCTGGAGAACCTTGTTCTGCTCAGAGATAGGTGCATCCGCAAGTGTCGCCCCGGAACAAAGTGAACCGACAATGGCAACGGCTTTATCCTGCGTGATCAACTTTTGCACTGCATTGCTGCTTGATTTCGCGTCACACTGATCATCTTCATAGACAATCTTCAGCTTCTTTCCAGGAATCAGATTTTGTGCATTAATCTGCTCCTCTGCTAATCGAGCGGCTTCAGTGGTTGGCACGCCAATTGATGCTGCTCCACCAGTCATGGCACCTAGAAAACCAACCTTTGCTTGTACTACTTTAGTGACTCTTGGCTCTTCTTTCTTGCACGCGGGCAACAACACGAGCACCGCGATGACAGCAAGAACGGCCAATATATGTAAAATTTTATGCTGTTTCATAATCTGACCCCCATTATAGATATGTAGACATAATTAGTCGTTATCAGAGAGACAAATGGTGTTTTTATTTAAATATTTCGATCGATTATTAGTAATAAACTATATAAATACACTGCCAATAGACCTTCTTATGGCAAATAAAATGACTATCGAAGATATGGCTGTCTTCTGCAAATCTAAAGGCTTTGTTTACCCCTCAGCAGAACTCTATGGCGGCCTTGCAGGCTTCTTTGATCTTGGCCCATTGGGTGTAGAGGTAGCGAACAATATAAAGCAGCACTGGTGGAAAACCTTTGTGCAATCTCGCGATGATATGGTTGGCCTTGATGGTAGCATAGTCACAAACCCAAAAGTGTGGGTAGCATCAGGCCACGTTGAATGTTTTGAGGATGTCATGGTCGAATGCAAGAAGTGCCATGCCCGCATAAGAGGGGATCATCTTCTAGAAGACCAGTTAAAGATTCAGGCAGATGGCCTTTCACTAGATGATATCACCAAACTCATCAAAGAGAATAAAATCAAATGCCCACAATGTAAAGGAGAACTTGGTGAAGGAAGGCAGTTTAACCTGATGTTCCAAACCCAAGTTGGCCCAGCAGCAGATGAAAGCGCAAAATCTTACTTGCGCCCGGAGACCGCACAGCTCATCTTTGCCGATTTTAAGATGATTACCGATACGACAAGACTTAAACTTCCTTTTGGTGTTGCGCAGATTGGCAAGGCCTTTCGCAACGAAATTGCGCCGCGAGATTTTCTTTTTCGCTGCAGAGAATTTGAGCAGATGGAGATCGAATACTTTATCCACCCAAAGCAAGTAAACGAATGCCCATATGTTAAGGAAGTGCTGAATCATCGCATGCTGGTATTCTCTTCAGAGATGCAGGAGAAGAACCAGCAGCCAAAGGAAATGAGCATGAAGGAAGCGCTTGACAAAAAAATTATCAAGACGCCATGGCATGCTTACTGGCTATCGAAGATGCACCAGTGGTTTACTGGTATTGGCGCAACGCCAAGCAAGTTCCGCATTCGGCAACATCTGCCTACGGAAAAAAGCCATTACGCTCTTGACACTTGGGATCTTGAATATGAATTTCCTTTTGGTTGGAAAGAGCTGCAAGGCATGGCAAATAGAACTGACTTTGACTTGCAACAGCATATGAAGCACTCCAAAAAAGACCTTTCCTTGTTTGATGAAGAGAGCAAGCAAAAAGTTGTGCCGCATGTTGTTGCAG
>JACQMX010000069.1 GCA_016203375.1 Candidatus Woesearchaeota archaeon
CAGGGCCCACTTATTTTATCATCGCGCGAAGCGCTTTGACAGCAGCGCCGGCAAAATCATCCGTTTTTTCTTTTTCATACGCATAATTAATGGCAGAAGACGCATTGATGCGGTGAATAGCGAGTTCGTTATTTGTCTTGCGCAAGATTCGAACAACCTCGCTTATTGAGCCACCTTGCTTGCCAACACCGGGAATCAAAAAAGGCACTGCCTTGCCAGATGCCACAAAAAACTCAGAGAGCTGTTCAAGTTCTTTTGGATAAGTTGCGCCAATCACTGCGCCAAGACCTGGCTTATGCCATGCAAGCAATTTTTTTGCAACATGCCAATACAACGGCTCATTATTCGTACGCAAATCTTGAAAGTCTTTGGCTCCTTCGTTTGAGGTACGAACGAGGAGGTATGCTCCTTTACCATTCTCGCAGTGTGCAATGAATGGCTGGACAGAATCAAAACCCATATAGGGAGCGACAGTAATGGCGTCAACCCCCCACCAATTGAACCACGCATTGGCGTACGCGGCTGAAGTATCACCAATATCACCACGCTTGGCATCAATAAGAATAGGAATGCCCACCTTCTTGTAAGCATCGATAATAGCTTTCAAGGCGCGAAGTCCCTCAAGGCCATATTGCTCGTAAAAGGCGGCGTTTGGTTTAGCGATCGCCGGCAGGACATCCTCATCGACCATAGCGTTGAGGATGGCAGTGTAGAATTTCACTATTCGTTCTTCAGAATTTTTTCCTTGGACTGGAATTCGTTGGAGAACTGGATCAAGGCCAAGGCACATGATATTGTCTGCATCCGCAGCACGTTTCCGAAGTTGTTCAACATAATTCGCAGGAATCTTCACGCAAATCCCTCCTTCTTTGCCCAGTTTGGCGGATCTTGCTGCCAACGAAGAACAAGATCACGCTGCGCAGGAGTGATACGCTTCTCTTGAAGAGCGACATCAAGCAATGCTTCGATGTCAGTAAGCGTAAAAAGGGGGCATTTCGCCTGAGCAAATGCCTCTTTCGCGGTAACCAAGTTGTACGTCATAATCGCGACGCAAGCAACAACTATTCCACCAGCGCCGCGTACCGCATCAGCTGCAGCTATAGAAGAGGCACCAGTGTTAATAAGATCTTCGATGAGTATGACACGCTGATGTGCTGCAAGCGGGCCATCGATGATATTCTGTTTTCCATGCTGCTTTGCAGCGCTTCGGACATAGACCATGGGTTTGTTCAGCTTGTCTGCAAGCCATGCTGCATGCGGAATGCCAGCAGTAGCGATGCCCGCAATGACATCGCAGTCGAGATGATTGCGCTGCATAAGCTCAATAAACTGATCCCGAACATAATTTCGATCATGTGGGTAACCAAGAAGAAGACGATTATCACAGTAGATAGGCCCACGCCCGCCAGAAACGTATAGGTAAGGCTTATCCGGACTTAGAGTAACTGCGCCGATACGAAGAAGGGTGCGTGCGATTTGGTGTCTTGATGATTGCATTGATTGAACCTCTTTAGCCATAAAATGATTATAATAACGGAAAACTGGAGATATAAAAAGTTTGTGAACAAGGAAAATCTTTATAATACCCATCAAAACTCTTTCAGAAACATGGTTTCCATTGTATTATTTGATGTTGGCAATGTTGTGGTAAAGGCAGATCACGATAGAACCCATCGCATACTCCATGACCAGCATCATGTACTGTTGGAAAAGGCACCACGATTTTTCACGAATCCAGATTATGCTGAATTTGGCCGGGGGAATATCACGGATATTCAATTCCATGCTGCTTTGCGGAAACATCTCGAATTGGATCTAGGGTATGGAGCAGCGTTTTCTGCGCACAACGCGCACATCTATGAACTTGATCGTCATGTTGTTGGGCTTATTGAAGAAACAAAGCAGCGAAAGTGCATAGGGTTTCTTACCGACACTAATGCCTGGCAAACATACCGTGTTGAAGCAGAAATGATTCAGTTAATCAATCATTCCCCTTATGTTTTCCGCTCGAATGAGCTCCACGCGCTGAAAACAGATCCGGAATGCTTTCCAAAGGTCATCGCGCGGCTTGAAGAGCAACTCGGTATTGGAGCATCAAATATTGCCCTTGTTGATGATAGCGTGGAAAAGCTTGCGATGGCAGAAAAGGCTGGATTAGTTTGTATTCTTTATCAATTACACAAACCAGATAAGTATACCATGCTCCAGAGAGATTTAGAAAAGGTTTAAACATATTATAACGCAAACTCGCCGCTC
>JACQMX010000070.1 GCA_016203375.1 Candidatus Woesearchaeota archaeon
ATTCATCCTACTGTTATTGCACGCGGTTATCGCATGGCTGCTGACAAGGCGCAGGAGATTCTTGATGAAATGGCAGAATCTGTTAAGGAAACAGACACGTCCTCGCTGAAGAAAATAGCCATGACCGCAATGACGGGCAAAGGTGCCGAAGCTGCCAAAGAACGTCTCGCCGATCTTGCGGTAAAGGCGGTGACGCAAGTCCTCGATAAAGAAAATGGAAAAGTCCTTATTGACAAAGAGCATATCAAACTCGAAAAGAAAGTTGGCGGCTCTGTTGAAGATTCAGAACTTGTTCAAGGCATTGTGCTGGACAAGGAAAAAGTCCATCCACAAATGCCTCGTGCTCTTCATAACGCGAAAATAGCATTGGTAGATTCGGCTATCGAGATTAAGGACACGGAAATCGACGCCAAGATACAGATCACCGATCCACGACAAATGCAGGCATTTATCGACCAGGAAGAGCAGATGCTGAAGGACATGGTCGAGAAGATTGCGAAATCTGGCGCTACTGCGGTGTTCTGTCAAAAGGGTATTGATGACATCGCGCAGCATTACCTTGCCAAGAAGGGCATCTATGCTGCACGACGCATTAAAAAGTCAGACATGGAAGCGCTTTCTCGCGCGACTGGCGCAAATATCACCACCAATCTCGACGACCTTTCTCCAAATGATCTCGGAAAGGCAGGCGTGATTGAAGAAGTGAAGGTTGGCGATGAAGAAATGACCTATGTGCGCGACTGCAAGAATCCAAAGGCAGTTACTATCTTCATTCGCGGTGGCACAGAGCATGTCGTTGATGAAATAAAGCGAGCCATGGAAGATGCTATTGGCGACGTTTCCGCATCAATTCGTTCTGGCAAGGTTGTTGCCGGTGCTGGCGCGCCAGAGATCGAGCTTGCGAGAAAGCTGCGCCAATACGCAGAATCGCTATCTGGGCGAGAGCAATTGGCTGTGAATGCCTTCGCTGACGCAATGGAAGTTATTCCACGTACACTCGCGGAAAACGCAGGTCTTGATCCAATCGATGTTCTTGCTGAGTTGAAAGCAGCGCATGACAAGAAACAAAAATGGGCAGGCATTGATGTTTTCACCGGCAAGGTTATGGACGCATGGGCAAAAGGCGTGCTTGAGCCATTAAAGATCAAGACGCAAGCTGTTTCATCCGCTTCAGAAGTCGCTACAATGATCCTGCGCATTGATGATGTTATTGCTGGCAGTTCCAAAGGCGGAGCTGGCGCAGGTGGTGGCATGGGTGGCATGCCTCCAGGCATGGGCGGCGGCATGGAGATGTAATCTTTCTTTATTTTTGGCAAGTTTTTTCCATCATCTTATCATATTTGACCTGCTATGTTATAAAGTTTCCACATCGGGTCGCCCGCCGCGCCATTCTTTTTAGTATGCTTATCCTTTTTATCTCCCCCTCACATTTCGAGGGGGAGATAAAAAGAAAATTATGCGAAAATGATATAGCCAGCTGCTCGCGTTCGGATCATGCAGCGAGTTCTTTTTGGCTCTACCAAAAGTACAAGGCCCTACTGGATTCTCTTGCTGAGAGGCACGAAATAGGGAGAAGCAGCCTGAGTGCACGTACACTCGCAAGCGACCTGTTACGTTGCAAAGGATGACCTGCGATCGCAACATTGAAATATTACCCATCTTTTTATGTGGGTTGCCACCATGCATTACCATCAAATTCATCATCAATGTCTGTTCATCGTGTTCCTATTGGCTGTTGCAACGATGACCTTGGCATCTTGCACGTCGTCAAATTCCACGCCGCCATACCGCGACTTCACCAGTGAACTGAAGTGCATGAACCCATACGAGGCCACTAACTATTCGTACGTCACTCTGTGGCAACGTGGCGTGGTCGTCTCACAGGACGACTACGAGAATCTCTATGTCATACGTAGCATGCGCCCTTCCTGCACCACTTTCGTCCTCCCTCATGTGGACTTCCAGCAGTACTTGCTCCTCGGCCAGGCCGTTCGCGTCACAGGTTGCGACGTTGAGGCAACGCCACACCTTCAATGGGATCAGTCCAACCAACAACTAACGTTCCTCGTTGAAACCTCCAGAGGGTTCTGTGGTCCGTTCTCAATGAAGGCTGAAATAATTGCTCGTGTCGTCTGGATCCTGATACCCAAGCAAGCACTCGGCGCTAACTACTCCATTCAGTTTGGGAGCCCGACGCCAGACCGGTAACCACCAGATAGCTGGTGGCGACGAGCATAACACCTATTGCGAGAAGACTTTCTACTGAACCATTTTAACCCTTACCTTTATTAACCTCCCGCTCCCCTTCTTCTTTATGAACTTCCAAGGCTTATCAAAGGTCCATACAGCGGATGAACTGTTGGATATTGTATTTAGGCAAGCGACAAAGGAAGTTAGCAAACTCAAAGAAGCATTTCATGGCGAACCATCCAAAAAAATGCGCGATATTGACTTTCGCCGCATTCAGTTTATCGAGCGCACGCTTACGGGCAATCTGCAGGGTATTCTTACTATGTTTCCGAGGTTAGACGGGTTTCATGATTTTTATAAGGAATTGGTAAAAATCACTCTTGATTATGGCCAGATTAAGCAATCGCTTGGCGCTGTGGGGTGGGCCATTCGAAAGACGCAGGACTTATCTGGAAAGTATATCGCGCTTATCCGACGGTGTGAAGACTCGAAAGCGTTGAATAAATATCGCAAGGAATATTATGGTCGGATTTCCAGCGTCGTCAAGCAGATCAAGAAAGATTTGATTTACCTCGAGCATGCTCGCTGGGTGATGCGAAATTATCCCACGATTAAAACAGGAATGACGACTGTTTGCATTTTTGGCTTTCCTAATGTAGGCAAGTCCACCCTCCTCAGCAAGCTGACGACAGCAAAGCCTGAGATCAAGCCATACGCATTCACCACAAAACAGCTGAACATTGGTTATTTGCAAGAGGCGCATCGGAAAATACAGATTGTCGATACCCCGGGTACCCTTAACCGTTTTGAAAAAATGAATGAAGTTGAACAGCAAGCCTACTTGGCATTGAGGCATTGCGCTGATGCTGTTGTATATGTTTATGACCTTACGGAATCCTCTGCGCCATTGGAAGATCAAAAAAAGCTTTACCAGACGGTTAAGAAGATGGGAAAAGAAATTATCGTATACCTATCGAAGACTGACTTGCTTCCGCACGATCGCTTAGCTGCTTTCTTAAAGCCTGGCATGATAACAGAAATTTCTGAATTACGGCGGCTTTTGCTGCGTAAGGCCATTTTTACTTAATCTTAATATTATACCACTATTTAGGGGTGAATATAAGAAATATTTAAATACTAGATCACAATTACTTGCTAGACTATGGGGAAAACTATCATTTGGGATAGCAAATCAGTAACGCCAAATGGCGGAGTACAAGTACTTGATTACGATGAGATTGCAGCCCTAGTGGATAGTCTTCCTAGCGGTACAGAGCGCACACAAACAGACATTGAGCAGCTTATTGCCCGCTCTTTACGCGAACTGCCGACTAGTGGACGTAAGCTCGCTAATTTACCACTCGATTTAGCCATCGAAGAAGGACGCCTTCCTAAAAAGCCCGTTTTCTACGATGGTACTCCACTTAATGTCGTTGTAACCATTCCTGATGTTGCCACATATAGTTCGCTTGCTTCCGGCGAACAGACAACCGAATTCACTTTTACGCGCGTTCTCAGTATTCTTGGTGACCAATATATATTTTTAGCTACTGATTCGCCACGCGACCCAAATTCACTTGTTGCATTAGAGCATATAGCAAATGGGCTTACAACAAGCAATACCTTGCCTTTAGTCAAAAACCCGATCGTACGAGACAGAAGAAACTATTACGCTGTTCAAGCACCAGTTTCTGCACATGATGAAAGGATTATCCTTAAAGACCTGGAAGGTGGCACAGGCATCTTGCGCTTTGTGTACAATGTAGACAAAAAAGAGATAGAAGTATTGAAATTTGCCAAGCGTACTGGCGATCCTGCTGATGATGAACGATCTGTTCAATTACTTAAAAATGATGCTTGGATGTTAGGAGAGGTTTTCCGTGGTGAAGATGGATTCATGCCCCTCTACGACTTTAAGAAAATTGGTGGTGAAGATTGCCTTATTATGCCATATGCAAATATGAACTCTGAACAGTTTGTAGAATCAATCAGGCGTCTCTTCGAGAAAGGCCACCGCGAAGCTCCTACTGAATACTTTTACTACATGGCAAGCCAATTGTGCAATGTCATCCAAAAGTGGCACGATAAGAACGTTATTTATCTTGATCTAAAAATGGAGCAAGTCATGTGGAAACTTGTTCCCGATAGCAAACCAAAAATCTGGGTTACTGATTTTGGTGCGGCAACAACCTATGAGCGCACTCGACGAGGAGAAGAGCTTATATTTACTCAAGAAACAGTGGAACCTCAGTTAATGGTGCCATGGTTCGGTGCCATGTATTTCGGCAAGGATGTAGACAAATCGAACGGCACAGCGTGCAGGCGTATGGATTACGAAACACAATCAGATGTCTATTCACTCGGGGCTACTTTAGAGCAGATTCTTGCAAAAGCACTTGGTGTAACACTAAATGATGATTATAAAAGTGCTATTACTACTGTAGAGACACCAGCTAGTCCGCGTCATACTATGCATCCTTCCTTTGTATTTAAGAAAATTGACGCGGATCGAAAAAATATGGCTGCCCTTCGAAAGCGTAATAAAGAATTGAAAATGTTCGATGAGCATGTCTTTGCGTTTGTTGAACACCTGAAAGCACCAAGACTCGAACGACCGGAAATAGAAGATATAGCCATCATAGCTGATGGAGCTGGCAAAAATTATTCATTTAGTATCCAAAAACCAAAGCTTGGAGAAATAGACACGCATCCATATCGCTTCGCCCTTTTCGATGCGAAAGAGGATGCTAATCACACTATCGCAAAAGCCATCAGAGACGCGGCAAGTTTTATCTCGGTAAATCAGCAGAATGGCTGGATTTATGGAAGAGTGGAGTATGGGGAGCTTGTGGAGAAAAAGATAATGGTAGTCAAAGATCGCATGAGCATGAAGCAAGCAAAACGATTCACTGATTTTGCATACCTTGACCCTCGCTATGCAGAGCCAGAGGAATACTTAACGTATGAATTCCCAGCGTTAGCGCCAGCCAACCAAAGAGAGTACTGGCAAAAGGAACAACGACTTGACATTGAAGCAGAAGCGAAAATCTATGAGATTGGCATGGTTGTCCTTCGCTATATAGCAAAAGAGCTTGGCGTTGAAACAGAGCTTCACACGTTTGACGTTAAACAAGCAAAATCGCTCGTGGATAAACGTCTCGCTGGTTTGCAAACATTACCGCTTGATGAAGTTCTTGCAAGCCTACCTGTTCGTGGCATTGCCGGATATCTTGCATTGCAACACAATGCTGACTTTGAAACAATACAGAAGGCTAATGATGAACAAAAAAAGTATGACCCTGCTATTTTCGATTTACTCGCAGACATGTTCAAGCCTCGCAATGAGCGCATCACATTCGATGAACTTCGAGAACGAGCGCATAATGTGGCGATGCAATACAAGCGTCAATAAAAACTTAAAGAATTCAATTCTATTCACACAACCTTAGTATCGTCTTCGCCAGCTTCTCAGGGTCATGGCGCAATAAGTTCTTGGTTGTCATCAAATCCGCCTTGACAATCTTCGCATTGAAGCGCTTCATGTCATACTCATCGAACTTCACTCGCCGAGCGCCCTCTTTCTTGTACTTTTTGTAAAGGTGCTCTGGTGCCCGTGCCGTGTTAACAATGATACCATCTAAGACATTTTCGCCAAGATAGTGAACAATTTTGCTCATATGGTCAGAAGCGGTATAATCATCAGTTTCTCCTGGCTGCGTCATAACGTTGCAAATGTACACTTTCTTTGCTTTCGATGCACGGATGGCTTCTGGAATACCATCGACGAGAAGATTGGGAATAATGCTTGTATACAAACTTCCAGGACCGAGAACAATAAGATCAGCTTCTTTGAGTGCTTTAATAGCCTCCTTTGTCGCATGCGCTCGTGGTTCAAGGAATAATTCCTTAATTTCCGTGCCGTACTTACGCTTGCTTTCTTCAACATGATGTTCACGCTTGACTATTTTTCCATTCTCAAGCCTCGCGCACAAATGCACATTGTCCAGTGTCACTGGAATGACTTTTCCCCGAATGGCAAGAATGTGATGCGCGGCAGCCATGGCTTTTTCAAAACTGCCGGTTACCTTTGTTAAAACAGTAAGAAGAATGTTTCCGAAAGCATGACCTTTCAAGCCTGTTCCTTCTTTAAAGCGATATTGAAGTACATCCGACATGAGCTGGCCAGAGTCGGATAATGCAACTAAGCATTGGCGCACGTCGCCAGGTGGAAGCATATCAAAGTCGGCACGAAGTCTGCCCGTGCTCGTGTGCGTCCTGCTTCCCATATCAGACATGGTGACAATGCTAGAAATATTATTGGTATACCTTTTCAATCCGGTGAGCAAGCTGAATAAGCCAGTACCACCACCCACTGTTACAATATTTGGTGCTTGCTTCAGCTGTGCGGACTTATACAACAGATGCGCGATTTTGCCTTTCTTCTCCGGCATTAAGGTATCAATGAAGAAGCTTCCAATGCGTTTAAGTCCAATCACAACAAAGACTAACCCACCAATGAAGAGGAGAATTTCGATAATGAGTTTGATCGTGATAGCACCAGGTTCAAGATTGAAGATTTTTGCTAGCTGGATATCAATGATCTGAAAAAGCAACAATAACTCATCGCCAAAGGCGAGAACAAAGAAGATGGCTAGCGCAAGAAAACCTACCAGTGTAAGCAGAATCCATCGCTTAAATCGAAGTCCTGGCAATAGGAGCTTATTCATGTGAGTGACCTATGTTGAGGCATATAAAAACCTTTTTGTAGTTCAGGCTCTGTCCTGAATCTCGCTCGACGTGCGTCTCGCTCGGCTGGTGTCGAGCTCGCTCTGTTTATGCTGTTATGCGATGTGTGGCGCCTCCCCGTAAGGGACGACCCCCTCCGCATGTTATTATAAACATATTTTCATCGCTCGCAAAAGGAGACACCAGCACATTCAGGACAGAGCCTGTAGTTTAAAAGAATGCTTTATTGCGCTGGTTTATTCCGCACCATGACAATCTTGCATTGGCACGCGACCTTGCATTTCGCCCGTCTCAACGCCTGCTTGGCGAGTTCCAGATGTTGTGGCTCTGTGTTTACTTGCATAATAACCTGTCCTTTTTTGACTTGCGCTGCAATGCCAATTGGCTTGCCAAAGGCATGAGCCATGCCGGTGCTCATACGATCAGCACCAGCGCCAGCGGCCAACGGGTTTTCTCGAAGAATATGATGCGGATAAACGCGAACACGCATATGATAGCCAACTTTGCCAAGAACTTTTTCTAATAGCCTATTGCTGGTCTGTCTTGCCGCTTCTAGGGAATTATGTCTAATCTGGATAGAATCGCCAGCCACCAGGTTTAGCGTGATCGGGAATGGCCTGCTTTCGCCCATTTCATAGCGGACAACCTTGCTTACAATACCACATTTTACAAAGGCCTTACCCTGGAATTTAGAGCGTCGCGTATAGGGGCGTTCAATCCTTCTATAAGAGACACCTTTGCGTAGTTTTGCCATAATACAGCGGAAAAAGAGGTCCTTTTTAAAGGTTGTGGAAAAGAGAAATAAAAAAGTTTATAAATAAACTGCACTATCGTCCATTTATTACATAAAGAGGTGAAGTAATGAAGGACTTTGGCAGGATTCGCATTCGTTTAGGCAAAAAGGCTTCTTTGAGTTTATCTATTAACGCGATTGTTGTTCTCATCCTCGCTATTACCATGCTTGGGCTTGGATTGGCGTTTATGAAGGGGATGTTTGGTGGAACAATATCAGAACTTGGTAAGTTTAGGGAAGAAATTCGAGATCAGCTTATCCAAGAACTAAGAAGAAGTA
>JACQMX010000072.1 GCA_016203375.1 Candidatus Woesearchaeota archaeon
GTTGTACACTGGCTTTGTATATGGTGGACCGTACACGGTACGACGGATAAATGAAGGATTGCTAAAGCTGATGGAAAAGGACGGTGTTGACACCCTCAAAAAAGTAATAGGAACAAACGCCAGAGGATAAAAAATGACGAGTTTGAAGAATACGGCAATGTTGATGATCATGCTCTTGATACTGTTAGTGGGATGTGCCAATATTCCGACGGCACCAACACCACCATTGCCAGAACAGCCACAAGGAGAGACAGTACTGCCTGTATCGCCTCCTCTCGCACCAGCACCACAAAATGATGCGAATGCTCCAGCAGAGACTGGAGCCCCAACGCCAGAGGACCAAGAAACAGAAGGAAAACCCCAAACCAACCAAACCCCATCGCCCAGTATTGAAGCGTCTCCCACCAAGATAAAAGGAAAGAGTCTTGAAGAACGATTAAAAAAGGCATACGATGATCTTCACACCCATGGATCAGGCGAATATATTCGGACATATTTTCCTGACATCCAGAATGTTTATGTGGATCATGGAGAAGGCGAAGGCTTTCCCTCATTTATTTTACCATTTACTTATTATTATAGCAAAGAAGCAGATACAACCTTCAATATCTGCAATGTTGATTTTACGGTGTTTATTTGCAAAGGAAAATTAGACAGACGTATTAACCGAGAAGATATCGAAAGCAAAAGATGTGAAGTTACCCAAATTTATCGTCAGTATCGATAGCAAAAGCTAAAAAATGATAAATTGACTGGTGATACTCATTCTTCCTTCACATCCTTAAACTGCACTTCCTTACCATGATAGCGCTCGTTTACTTCCCCATCATGGAACACCACATTACCATTGACAATTGTAGTTACCGGCCAACCTTGTAACTTCCAGCCGTGAAACGGGCTCCACTTGCATTTTGTAAAGAGTTCGTCGTTGTTAACGCGCTTGACCATATTCAAGTCGATGATTGTCAGATCAGCGTCAAAGCCTTCCTTAATGAAGCCCTTGTTCTTGATGCCAAAAATCTTAGCAGGATTGATGCTCGTCAGCTCGACCACTTTCGTGAGCGAAAGGTTGCCGTTATTTACTTCGTTTAGGAGCAGTGGCAGCATGGTTTCAACACCCGGCACACCAGATGGCGCGTTCCAGTAATCTTTTTGTTTTTCCGCAATTGTATGCGGTGCGTGGTCTGTGGCTATGGTGTGCACTGCTCCCACTTTAATGCCATTCCATAATGCCTCCATATCCTTCTTTGAGCGAAGCGGGGGATTCATCTTGCCAAAGTTGTCCAACCTGCTCATGTCCTTCTCGCTCAGGAAAAGGTGATGTGGGGTTACTTCCACAAATGCTCGTCTGCCGGCAAGCAGGTCAAGCTCGTCTTTGGTTGAGGTATGGGCAAAGTAGAGCTTGACGCCGGTATATTTTGCCAGAGTGAGCGCACGGGAAACAGCTTCTGCCGCTACCATGTTCGTCCGGATGTCGCAGTGCACATCCGCAACCTTGTAATCATGGTATTTTTCCGTGAAATGTTTGATTAATGGTTCGCTTTCCGCGTGGAGCGTGCATATCTTCGCTTTTGAGAAGATCTCGAACAAGGCGCCATCATCGTCAACAAGCAAGTCACCGGTGCTGGAACCCATATATACTTTGACTGAAGCGATATTATCCACTTCTTCTAGTTCGTTAAGATTATCGAGCGTTGCACCAAAGTGGAAGCCATAGTTGACGACGCTTTTTTTGGCTGCTATCTGGCGTTTTCGTTCAAGTGCTTTTACGGTAATGCAAGGTGGCTTGGTATTTGGCATGTCAAGAACAGTAGTAACGCCACCTGCCGCGGCAGCCTTAGAGCCAGTGAGAAAGTCTTCCTTATGCTCCATGCCTGGGTCACGGAAGTGTACATGGCTGTCAATTAAGCCAGGAATAACATAATTGCCATTAGCATTGAGAATCTTGTCTGCATTACGCAATTCCTTGGTTATAGCAGCTATCTTGCCGTTCTCTATGTAGATGTGCCTAACGACATTGCTGCCTTTATAGATAAGTCTGCAATTCTTAATTAACAGAGATGTAATTCGTCATCACCCCGGAATAGAAAAGAAAGCGAGTGGTAGTTTTTAAAGTTTGCTGTGCTCAAAAGGTAGGGATTATTTCTTAAACTTCTTCTTCAAATAGGCCATATCCTTCGCTGCAATCGCCTTTGTCCCGCGATCCTTTGTCAGATTCCGCAGCTGATTTAGGCGCCGAACAATGGTCGCGTAGCTGTCTCTCTTCACTGCGCGAGAGATGAGTGTCCAACGTTTTGCTTGTGGCATATCTTTATGCCATCCATACAATTTGCCCGGAGCGACGCGCGCCCATTTGCGGGGTTCGGATTTTGAAGGCATAGAGAAAGGAAAGAACTCAAGATATTTAATACTTGTGATGAAACTAGAACACCTTATCCACCATATTCACATAATCTTTTACCCTTCCAATAACAGAAGGAAGGAGATACTGCTCTATTTTTTCTTCAAAGATCTTGCTCACGTTTTCATGCTCGCAAATTCTATATTTGTTCTTCACTTTTTCTACAAGGAACATATCACGCAATCGTTTGAGCTGCCTGCGTACATTCGAAGCCGCAATACCCTGCAATGTCGCTTTGACATTGTTGCGAGATTCGATGACTAATCGCTGAATCTCTTCAGAGCTTAATTCCTTTTTTTCTCGTTTTGCCTGCAATAGGACATACAATATATCAACAATAACATCGCGGGAATCGCCAGGCTGCAGCAGGCCTGTGGACAGGCACAGCTTTCGCACTAGCTCCCTGCGATCTAACTCAAATGGTTTCTCATACTTTCGGAGAGTTATCTCCGCGAGCGGGATGTCACGAGATATGGTTTGCGTCATGCTAATAACTTATTAGCAATGTTTACTTAAATACCTCACTTCGCTATGTCCAGTGACCAGTGCTATGAAATTTTAGGCAATATGACAGCTATAAGGTAATTTAATCATAATGACTGTGTCCAGTGGTCAAAGAAAGCAGCAACATTTTTATAACTGCCAGCTAAAAAAGTAGTATGGAAGACTTCACCACCAAGCTCGCCAAACTTCGTCAAGCCATTGATCAAGCACAACACCATGATGTTGCAGGCAGAGTGCTTGATGAAGAGAAGAGCTTGTATGATTATAAGGAACGCAAACTGATCTATTACAAAAACTCCCTTGAGACAGCCATCCGGGATGTTTACGCGACAGGCATCCAGCTCAGCAACCAGGCAAATTTGGCAGATCAGGCAACAATTGAGTTTCTCTCACTCTTGAAACGGCTGCAGTTGAATAAGGAAAATACGGCTTCTTTGCTTCCTCTTTCGGATCAATTGGAGAAGCAAGCATCAAAACTGCATCTTTCGCGGCCAATACCCAAGTCGCGCGCAGAGCGAGAGCTTGTTATCAAGGAGCCGAAATTGCCAGGAGAGATTCGTGACGATTTAATCGCGGATTTGCAGGAGGTCGAGAAGTGCTTTAACGCTGGCTGTTATAGAAGCGCAGTTATTTTATGCGGCAGAGTTCTTGAAACTGCATTGCATAGGAAATATTATGATGTTACGGGAAGAGACGTTCTCGAAACCCAGCCAGGCATTGGTCTTGGCACCTTAATCGCGAAGCTTGCCGAGAAGAACGTGCAGTTGGATCCCGGCCTGACGCAGCAAATCCACCTCATTAATCAAGTGCGTGTTTATTCTGTACACAAAAAGCAAAGTGCGTTTGCCCCAACAAAGGATCAAACGCACGCGATGGTGTTGTTTACGGTGGATGTTGTGAATAAACTTTTTAGATAATGTACAAGGTGATAAAATGCCACAAGAACGAAGCGCCGGAGCCATTGTATTCCATCGAAAGGATGGCAAGATCGAATACTTGCTTCTCCATTATGAAGCAGGCCATTGGGAATTCCCGCGCGGCAATATCGAGAAAGGCGAGAATGAGCAAGAAACAGCGAGACGGGAAATTAAGGAGGAAACTGGCATAACAGATATCACGTTTATTGATGGATTCAAGGAAAAAAGCGAATGGTTTTACAGGCGAGAAGGCAAGACAGTGCACAAAGAAGCAACCTATTTTCTTGCAGAGACAAAACAGAAAGATGTGGCAATAAGCTTTGAGCACGTGGATCATGCATGGCTGCCGCTTGATGAAGCTATAGAAAAAGTGACATTCAAGAATGCAAAAGAGATTTTACGAAAGGCAGATGCGTTTTTGCGCAAGAGGGTATGATGAATAAGCAAAGGCAAAGCAAGCTATTCTTCGATTTATTGGCACGCTTTTATGACTGGTTCCCATTAGGATGGTGGCTGCGGCGCGTACAGAAAAAGGTCATTGCCGTCATGAATCCGAAGCCAAATGCAGCCATTCTTGACATAGGCTGCGGCACAGGTTCTGCACTGAAAATGCTTCTTGACCAAGACCATAAAGGCAAGCTTGTTGGTGTTGATTTCTCCCCAAAGATGCTTGAGAAAGCACGCCAAAAGCTTGGCAAACGCGTATTACTCTACCATGCAGATGTAGCTCGGCTGCCTTTCAAAACAGGAAGCTTCGACTTTGTCATCTGCACAGAAGCATTTCATCACTTTCCAGATCCAGAGAAAGCGATGAAAGAAATGATGCGCGTCATGAAGAAAGGCGGTAAACTGTACCTTGCTGATGTATCATTTATCTTTTCATTCAAACGATGGCTGTTTCAGAAGATTGAGCCTGGATGCGTGCACATTTATTCAAAACAGGAATTTAAAGAACTATTTCAAAACACTGGCTTTCAAGGTATAAATCAGCACCGACTTGGATTGCTTATTGTTCTCACAAGAGGAACAAAATGACTATGAAAACAAAAAAAATGTATTGCCGTGTCTGCCATACGCACCCTCTCGGTAAGGGCAAGGTTGTCTGCGAGAAATGCGAAGTTATTTCTATCAAAAAGGAAAAGATGAAGAAGAGATAAGTCGTATGCGTTGTTTCTCACCTCTCCCCGATTTCTTTAAAACGAAATCATCATTCGGAAAATTCCTCTCTGTCTACTGGAAAGGAATTTTTCAAGCAATTCTTTAGCATGAAAGAATCACTGGGTTCGTCGGCCTTCGGCTTGAAATACCGCCGACGAACTGAATGATGATTTTTTGTTTTTAGTTTAATCTTTCCAAGAAAGTTACATGGCAAA
>JACQMX010000071.1 GCA_016203375.1 Candidatus Woesearchaeota archaeon
GTGGCAGAAGGCTCTTCCATAAGAGAGCAAAATAATTTAAATAGTACATTTCCACTTGTCCTTATGTTTATACTCATCGCCAAAGACAACAATGCCCGTGTCGGCAAACTGCACACCGCTCACGGCACTATCGAAACTCCTTTCTGCATGCCCGTTGCCACCAAAGCCACGGCAAAGCACGTTAGTCCACAGGATTTGGTAGAGATGAGGGCAAAAGCCATCATCTGCAATGCTATGCTGTTACATTTTGCTCCGGGCTCGAAATTCTTGCATGATTGTGGCGGTATCCACAAATTCATGCAATATCCTGACGTTATCTTTACCGATTCCGGCGGCTTCCAGATGCAGCGCAAGAGCCTTTTCTTGAGCATTACGGATAAAGGAGTTTGGTTTCGGGATCCCTTTATCCTGCAAAAGGTCTACTTGCGCCCTGAAGATGTCATGCAGATTGAGCAAGACATCAGCTCTGATGTTGCCATGGTGCTTGATCACATGCCGCATGTGACAGACAGCAATGACCAGGTTGCGGATGCGGTGAAAAGAACACATGCATGGGCGAAGAAATGCAAGGAAGCGCATGCAAAAATTGGCAAAGAGTATGGAAGTAAACAACTTCTCTTCGGCATTGCGCAAGGCGGCTTGTTTAAGGATTTGCGCGAGAAAAGCGCGAAATTCATCAACGCCCTTGATTTTGACGGCATTGCCATGGGCGGCCTTGCCTTAGGTGAAGGCAAGAAAGAAATGTGGGAGATGATTGATACGCAACTTCCGTTTATCGACAAAGAAAAGCCGCGCTATTTGATGGGCGTTGGCAATCCTGTTGATCTTATCGAAGCAGTAAGTAGAGGCGTTGACTGTTTTGATTCTATTTACCCAACGCAAAACGCGCGGCATCGAAATGTGTTCACCATGAACGGAATGCTCAAGCTGGATAAACAAATCTATCGTGACGATACACGGCGTCTTGATGAAGATTGTGATTGTTATGTGTGCAAGACTTATACGCGCGCGTACTTGTATCATCTCGCGCGTGTGGATGAGCATATTCTTCATCGGTATTTATCTTATCATAATCTTTATTTCCTGCAGCGATTTATGGAAAGGATGCGAGAAGCGATTAAGAAGCAGGAGTTCACCGAATTCAAAAAGGACTTCCTGGCGAGTTACCAAGCGGAAAAGAAAGCTTAGATTCTCTTCTCCAACAAAATCCTATTCTCTTCAATAGCCGAATGCTGAATGACTTCAGTGAAATAAAATCCATACTTCACTAAATATGCCAGCATCTCTCGCCGCTTGTTTCTTGTCTTTATCTTGATCTTTTTGTAGCCATGTTTTCGTGCCCATTGCTCTTGGTAGTCCATCAGAGCTTTCAGCACACCTTTTCTCCTGAATTGTGGATCAACGCCCGCGCGCCAGCAATAGAGGGAGCCATCATCAAAACGATCATAGCTAACAATATAGCCAGCTGGCTGCTTATTGATGTGCGCGACAATGATAAGTTTTTCTTTATCACCATAGCGCTCTTCGAACTGCTCTCTTGTGTATGGCTCTCGGAATTCGACAATGGTCTTGTTGACTTCCACCACCTCTTCAATGGGCACTTCTTTGACGATAATTTTTGGTTGCATGATTTCCTACACCTTTTAGAGAATAAGCACTTCAACCTTTGCAAGTTGCTTAAACTTTTCCGCATCCGCAACACTGCCGACAATCACGCCATAATGCATGGGAATAGCGATTTCTGGCTTGAAGGTGTTGACTGCTTTTGCTGCTTCTTCCGCGGTCATAACGTATGTTCCGGAAACAGGGACGAGGGCGATATTAATATCTTTCAACGCCGCCATTTCTGGCGTGAAGTCCGTATCGCCCGCATGAAATATGCGTTTGCCATTGAGGATGAAGACAAAACCAACTCTGCCATCCTCTTTTGGATGGAATGGCACTCCAGGCGCGCGGAACTTGTTGATGTTGTATGCGGGAATTGTCTCAATGTGCATACCCGCGACGTCAATGCCTTGATTGGGTGTCATCATTTTTATGCTTTTAATGGGAAGCCTATTCAGCTTGCTCGCGCAGCCAGGAATAGTTACAATAACCGTATCGTGCTTGATAACTTTTTGAATGTCCTCAATGCTGCAATGATCATAATGCTCGTGCGTTACTAGGAGAATGTCCGCTTTCTCTTGCTGTTCTGATATCTGGAATGGATCAACGTATACAATGGTATATCCATCAGAGATTTTGAAGCCGTCGTGTGCCAAGCGCTCGATGTGCAAGCCGAGGATGGAAGTCATGCATAAAGAAAACAGGACGGAGTTTTTATGTTTTACTAATCAGAAGCATTGGTCGAACATTCATCCCAGAAAATTTATATATCATACCATGCTCAGCTAGCCTATGCATGTCGATAAAGACTTTATTAGGCGCGTCGCGACAAATGCGCGGTTGGAGCTTTCGGAGAAAGAGATAGAGAAGTTTGTTTCTCAGTTTAAGGAGATTCTTGATGCCTTCTCGAAGCTTGATGAGCTTAACACCAAAGATGTCGAGATTCAAATCCAGCCAGTCGAGCTCAAGAACGCATTGCGGGAAGATACTATTTGCCCATCCTTAAGCCAGGAAGATGCCTTGTCGAACACGCAGCACAAGAAGGATGGCTACTTTAAGGGACCGAGGGCTTTGTGACAATGAGCAAACAACACAACCATACAACTTCCGAGACATCGGTGGCAAGGAAACCATCTCGTCGGCGAGTGAAAGCGTGGTGGATTTTTCTTGCAGCAGCCATCTTTATCTTTTTTAATAGTCTCTTCTTTATATTAAAGGGTGATACAATGACCACAGCAACATTCGAAACAACAAAAGGAACATTCATGGTGCAGCTTTTTACGGATAAGGCGCCAGCAACAACGAAGAATTTCATTGACTTGGCGAAGAAAGGATTCTATGATGGCACTATATTGCATCGCGTTATTCCTGGTTTCATGATTCAAGGCGGAGATCCAACTGGCACCGGTAGGGGTGGACCAGGCTATACAATTCCAGATGAGTTTAATCCTTCCTTAAAACACGATGCACCTGGCATCCTTTCTATGGCAAATGCTGGCCCAAATACTGGTGGCAGCCAGTTCTTCATCACAGTTGCTCCTACACCATGGCTTGATGGCA
>JACQMX010000073.1 GCA_016203375.1 Candidatus Woesearchaeota archaeon
GTATATATAGCCGGACTTCTATGCTAGTATACATATTTGTAAACTAGTTTCATTGAGGTTAATATATGGGAAAACGAGGTGATTGGAGAGCACTTTTTGCTCTTGGCATAGTTCTCATCCTTCTTCTCGGCCTTGTTTCTGCTGACCATACTGCAACGATAACGTTTACTCCCCAAACTGTTTATGAAACAACAACATCCACCTTTAATCTCAGCATCGGCAACTTTGGCTCTGAAGATGACATTACCCGAGTTGAGACAACCATCACCGGTCTTGAAATAACCGGTGTACGAGACTTTAAGAAGTGGAATGAGAATTTTACTTCATCCTCAGTCACTTGGTCCAGCGGTTCTATTGCAACAAATGTCCTTAAGGCAATATTCCAATTTACCGCAAGAGCACCTACCGTCAGCAGCAATACCAATCATACCCTTACCGTTACGACATATGATGATGCAAATGATCAAGAAACACAAACGGTGCAATTTACTATCCTGAATGATGAAACTGGCCCGCTTTTCTCGAATGCGCATCCGCAAGATGGTGATTTTGTCGCCCAAGGAACAAATGCATATACTGCGCAAATTATTGCAACAGATCCAGAAACAGGTGTTGATCACGTAGATGTTTCTTATCAAATCTGCAATTCCAGCAATCAAACACAATTTTCTTTAACAAAAGTAAATGATACCTATTCACGAATAATTGATCTTTCTTCCTATGATGATGGCATCTTCCTTTGCTTTGCATTTAGTGGCGAATCAAATGGCGATGCCACAAGTACTTATACGGGAAGACTAGGTATTGATGGCATACCTCCAAGCGTCACGCTAGTAGGCCCAAATCATGGAACAATGATTAACGCTCAAGCGCAATTCCAGTTTAATGTGACAGATAATCTCGCAGCAACATTGCGATGTGAACTGGTCATTGATGGCACGGTTATTGCAAACGCAAGCGTGGTAAATGGAGCAACTGGAAGCTTCTCCGCTGCGAACGCGAGCGAAGGCATCCATACTTGGAATGTTGCATGCACAGATACCGCTGGTTTAAGCGGCGCGGGATCAACAAGAACATATACCCTTGATAAAACACCACCAGCGCTTACCTCCACGCCCGCGAATGGCTCGATCATGGCTGGAGGAACAGTCATTAGCATAACGCTTACGGACAATTTCCAACTAAATCAAGTAACGTTAACGTACAATGGCTCAACGACAACACAGCCATCGAGCTTCACTCTCGATACAACCGCTTGGCCAGATGGCCAAACAATGGTGACCGTTACTGCCTCTGATCAAGCAGGAAATGTAGGCAATTATGTTTTAATATACACCGTTGATCGCACGCCGCCAGTCATCAGCCTCCTTTCTCCATTGAACAGCAGCGATGTCCATGTGAATTTCACCTTCAATGCATTTGATACATATGATAACACGCTCTCCTGCGAATTATATGTAGATAATGTTCTTCGAAAGAAACAGAATACGACAACGCTCACAACAGGAATCATTGATCTCATTGTACCTGGTGCGCATACGTGGCGTATAGAATGTCTTGATGATGCAAATAATCGCGGCGTGAGCGCAAATCAGCAGGTAACTATTGTTGACATGAGCGGCCCAGATGTGGTAATAACCGATGTGCCTTACTTCATCCGCGCATCACCGCTCACGATAACGGCGGACATAACAGATGTAAGCGGCATACAATCAGTAACTGCAACACTTCGTGATCCGGCAAATAATGTAGTAACTACGACTCTTACCAATTCAGGCTCTACGTACACCCTAACGTATCCAACAACAATGAGCACGCCATTAGGCACGTACGCGGCAACATTCACCGCGACAGATACATTGAATTATAGCAACAGCGCATCGAAGAGCTTCCCCCTAACATACGCTTATCTTATAACCCTAACGCTTAGTCCAACGCAAACGCAGCCAGAGAGCGGTGTTTCGGTGTCTGGTAACGTCGTAAAGGATGATAATACCAAGGTACCAGAATCAACAGTGACGCTCTTCCTTCCTGGAAACCAATCAGCTCAAGTACCATTAGACGCGTCAGGAAATTATGTCTACGCGTTCAATGCTCCATCAGATGATGGTGTCTATGATATAATCGCCTCTATCACCTCCGCGCAGAATAATGTAACGTACAATGCAACGGAACAGCTTACGGTTAGCTCGCCAGGTAATTCTAACAGTGAAGGGAATGGTGGCGGCGCTCGCGGCCGAGGCGTAGCTGCTGGAGGAAGTTCCGCATCATCAACCTCCTCTTCCTCGCCAACATCTTCAACCTCTTCCACATCCACGACATCTCCATCGACAAGCGAAGGCGAAGAGAGTGATGATGAATCCTCTTCTGAAAAGAAAGAGAAAAAAGAGAAAGACAAGAAAAAAGACAAAGAAGATAAGAAAGACGATAAAGAAACAGCTGGTGTAGGTAAAGCTGCAGGTTTCTTCAATCTCGAACGACTAAAGGATCCAAAGCTCATCTGGACATTCCTTGTGCTCCTCGGCATACTTACGATGTTTGCCACTATCTCAAGACGTGGCAAAAACGAGGAAAAGGGGACAGAAGAGCAAACGTCACAGCAGGATCGATTCGGCCTTGAAGATTACATCAAACAGCGAAAACAATAAGTGATGCTAGTCACATGGTCTTTGAATCAATAAAACTCGATTGGATGGAGCACAGACCATTTATAGTGCTTTTTTTTGGATTTGCATATTCTCTTTTGGGATATTTTCTGGCGACAATATTTTTTGGCAATACTGTCTCCATCGCGATGCTTTTCCTGACAACATTGTTTGCCGTCCCAAGCCTTATTCGAATACTAGATGTTGAGGAACGCATTGAGAGCAAGGAAGGCTTGCGCCATTTCTTCCATAATCATAAAGAGATCTTTGAGGTGTATCTCTTCCTTTTCCTTGGAATCTTCCTTGGCTACATCGCTTTGGCTCTTGGAAGCGCCAATATGCCGACGCTGTTCGATTTCCAGATGAAATTCCTTGCACGGCAAGAATCATTAAGCGGCGAACTTATCCAAAGCTTTTTTACAAGACCCCTACAACCATCCCCGACGCATGTCATGGCGATCTTAAGCAATAATTTGCTGGTAAGCGCTATCTGCTTCCTGTTATCTGTCTTTTATGGAGCTGGAGCAATTTTCCTTTTGGTGCTTAATGCGAGTATTTTTTCGAGTTTCATTGTTTTTGTCTCCCAACAATTGGCGCGCGTGTCTGGAGATGCTATAGTGATATTTGGATTTTTTTCCATTCACCTTGTCCCCGAAGTCGCTGGGTTTCTTACCGCGGCTATCGCTGGAGGCGTTGTATCAAAAGCAATCCTTACGGAAAAGGTATTCAGCGAAGGTTTCAAGAATGTCGTGCGTGACGCCATTGCGCTTCTTCTCCTCTCTATGGTTTTTATCATGCTTGGAGCCGTTCTAGAAGTATATGTCACCGCGCCATTGTTCTATCATTATTTCTAAAAGAAAAACTTTATAAGAAGCCTATATCCATAAAACTGGATGAGCCACACACGAACAATCACCATTATTATTATGGCATTTCTGTTTCTCTCCGCTATTCTCACGTCTGGCGTTCGGAATCAAGCGCATGTCAAGTTGCTCGCGGTAACTGAATCAGGCAATAAAACCTATGGTGGCAGCATTGCTAACCTCTACATCGATGTTAAAGAAGGCACAGGACGTGTCTTTATTGACACGCTTCCCGCCTCGAAACTGGATACGCAAATGTCAACACGACTTGCTCGAAGCATTGCCTGCAAATATGTTGATGTGGACTGCAGCGCGCTTGACTTCTTTTATACCATTCGCGCCAATTCCGCTATTGTCGGCGGTCCAAGCGCTGGCGCCGCGGTAGCGGTTGTCACGGTTGCCGTGCTAAAAAATCTTGAACTGCGCGAGGACGTTGCCATAACGGGAACCATAAGCTCGGGCAACCTCATTGGTCCGGTAGGAGGATTAAAGGACAAAATTGACGCTGCGGCAACAAATGGGATAACAACGGTCCTTATTCCTATTGGGGAACGATCACAAAAACTGGAGGAAAATGAAACCATTGACTTGGTGGAATATGGAAAAATAATGAACCTAACTATCATCGAAGTCGGCACACTTGATAAAGTTATGCAACAATTTACTGGGAGAAGTTTTGAGAAGCCAGAGAAGGATATAGTGATAAATCCATGGTACCGCGACACTATGGAAATGCTTGCTGATCAGTTATGCAATAGAAGTAATGTACTCCAGGCAACGATGAACAAGAATATGCTCAAAAATAATAAAAATATTAGCGAACAAGTTTTAGCGGATGTTACCGTCGCGCAAAATCTAACAAAACAAGGAGGAGAAGCCTCTGACCGTGGTGATCACTATTCGAGCGCGAGCTATTGTTTTGGCGCCAATGTGGTTTATGGCAGAGTGTTATTGCAGCTGGAAGATCCGACAATTCGCGAGTTTCGGCAAAAAATAAACCAAACAAAAGCGAGCATCCTCACCCTGAATAAAGCTATCGCCGAGAAAGAAATCGTTACGATTACTGATCTTGAAGCATACATGGTGGTAAAAGACAGGCTTATCGAGGCAAATGAGCACCTTGGCCTTGGGGAAGAGAACCTCAAAAAGCATGATGAGGATGCGGCGATAATGGAATTGGCATACGCTAATGAGCGCTTGCATAGCGCACTTTCCTGGAATGAGTTCTTTGGCAAAGAAGGAAAACACTTCAGGATCAATAAAGACGATTTGGCTGAATCGTGTACCAGCAAGCTTTCTGAGGCGCAGGAGTTTTATCAGTATATTGACTTAATTTTTCCACAAATTTTGACCGAGGCGCAGGAACAGCTCGAGAAGGCGGCAATCGATAAAGAGCGAGGCAATTACGAGCTTTGTTTGTACAAGGCAACCATCGCGAAAGCGCAGATGAGCATGATTGCCAGTCTGCTTGGCTTGCCAGAGGAAAAGGTTGATGAGCTCTTGACCAGAAAACTTGCAGCGGCAAAGCGAACCATTGTCGAACAGCAGGAAAAGGATATGTTCCCCATTCTGGGCTATAGCTATTATGAATATGCGAATTCGTTGCGTCCGCATAACAAATATTCTGCTTTGTTATATGCGGAATATGCACTTGAATTGAGCAATCTTGATGTGTACTTTAAAACAAAGAAGGCGTTTCGTTTCAATGTGCCACGGGAATGGTGGGTAATCTTTATTGGTGGCATAATTGTTGGGTTTATGATTAACGATATTGTACGGATGGTAGCCAAAAGGAAGGAAGAGAAAATGAGCAGGATAAGCAAGACGCTAGAAATAAAGAAACGTGTTCAGGCGCGGAAGAATTCTTTGCGCCGAAAGAGAAAGCGACGATAATTAGGTTCTGTCAAGAAAGAGTTTATTAGATTTTATTGAGGAGCATTAAACCCCCCTATGGCACCTTGCGGCACCATAAAGGGGAAAAAGAGGTGATTATTAAACCCGCGCAGGAGCTGGTTGCCCAACCCCTGCGGGGAAAAAGAGGTGATAATGATTTTTTTCCACCACTTTAAAGCCAAATTTAGGCTTTTTGGCGGAAAAAATCCCTATATAGGTTCCACCAGCCATATTCCTTGGAATATGACCCCCAAACTATAATTACTTTAGAGTGGTATTTCTTATATATAAACCTTTCGTA
>JACQMX010000084.1 GCA_016203375.1 Candidatus Woesearchaeota archaeon
CCCACACATATATCCTTCATGCCAACATTGCTTTTAAAAAGAAACTACTTATAAAGGCTCGAGTGATATTTCATTCCCTTTACGCCTATAAAACTGAATGACAAATAAACGACACAAAGAGGAAATTCAATGACCAAAAAATATGAGAAAAAGTATGAGAAAGAAAGCAAAGAGACACCTGCTCCTAAAGATCTTGAATACCATGAGCCAGCCAAAGGTGCCGTGCCAGCGCCACAGCAACCGTTGCCGCAGGGTATGCCTGATTTGGACAAACTGCCAAAAGAGCTGAAAGAGAAGCTTGAGAAAATCAAGAGCAAGCTCGATACATTCCAGAAAGAGCTGCTCACGAAATTCGACAAGTACATCATGGGCATCACGCTCCTTCCACCACCGCGAGAAGGAGCGGATAAAGACAAGATCCATATTCTTATTCTCATTGATGACACGGATAGTCAGAAGATGAGCAAGCTCGAGCTCAAAGATAAACTCACCGCCGTCATTAAAAAAGTTGCAGAAGATACGGACAAAGCCATTACTCCTCAAGTCGTCATTCTTTCCGAGCTGTGGCAATCATGCTATGATGGCAAGTATGATCTTCTCCAGCCAATTGCTATCGGCGCGCCGGTGTATGATACGGGTATGCTTGCTGCTATAAAGATCGCGGAAATCCACAAAGAGATGATTCTCAAGAAGTTCGAGAAGTACATTGTCGCGTATGTGCTTGCCGGCAGCCTGGTGCAAGGCAAAGCCACTAAAGAATCAGACATCGATGTATATGTAGTTATTGACGATACCGATGTCAAGAAGATGACGCGCGCTGAACTAAAAGATAAATTGCGCGCGATCATCATTGGCATGGGCATTGAAGCCGGCGAGATGACAGGTATCCGCAACAAGATTAATATTCAAGTATACATCTTGACTGACTTTTGGGATTCTATCAGGGAAGCCAATCCAATCATCTTTACCTTCCTTCGGGATGGCGTACCATTCTATGATCGTGGCATCTTCATGTCATGGAAACAGCTCTTGCGCATGGGCAAGATCAAGCCATCTATGGAAGCCATTGATATGTACATGAGCTCTGGCGAGCAGATGATCCAACGCGTCAAGTTCAAGCTTAAGGACATTGGCATGGAGGATATTTTCTATGCCCTTCTCACGCCATCGCAGGCGGCATTGATGATGTATGGCGTTCCTCCGCCAACACCGAAGGAAACCCCAGACGTCATGCGCGACATTTTCGTGAAGAAAGAGAAGCTTATTGAGGATAAATTTGTTGAAACGCTCGAGAAAGTCATTAAAACGCGAAAGGATCTTGAGCATGGAACCAAGCAGGACATTACCGGTAAGGAGATTGATGAAATCCTCGATGCGGCGGATAAATACCTGAAGCGTATCAAGCGTCTCTTCACTCAAATCGAGAAGATGCGCGAAGAAGAATCCGTGCTGCATGTGTACGAAACGTCAGTAACCGCTATTCGAGACGCGCTCCGATTGGAAGGCGTTGAGCGCGTCAAGAATGAGGAAATGATCAAGATCTTTGAGAGTGAGATGATCCACTCAGGCAAGATTCCTGAACGATATCTCCGCATGTTGGAAGATATTGACAAGGCGAAGAAGGACTATGATGAAGGAAAACTTAACAAGGCGGAAGTGGATAAGGTAAAGCGAGACTCCAGTCAATTCATCCGCTTTATGGTAGAATACTTGCAACGCAAGCGTGGCAGGGAACTTGAGCGCACGCGGATCCGCGTCAAGCATGGCGAACGTTATGGAGAAGTAATTCTTTTGGATAATACTGCATTTATCATCCATGATATCGATCAGCCAGAAAAGGAGATTTCAAAAGCGCCCATCAAACCAGATGGGAGCCTAGGCACGACAGAGCCAGCGACTATGGAAGAGCTGGAGAAAAACTTAGCCAGATTCGAGATCCCACCAAAGGTGTTCATCAAAGAACCAATATTTGAGAACCTAAAGAATATCTTTGGAAAAGATGTGGAAGTGCTGATAAACTATTAGTTTTTTATTGAAAATCATCGGTTTAATACTCTGACTTTAGTCCGACGATTTTCAATTCCGCAAACTCGCCTGTC
>JACQMX010000077.1 GCA_016203375.1 Candidatus Woesearchaeota archaeon
CTTTTTATTTTTTTATCATCGTCTTTGCCACACTTGCTGGAAAATTTGGTAAAGTTTGGTCCGAGGCGATGGTTCTTGGCATAGGGGGACTGGATTACACCAATCCAGCAAAACAAGCTGCTATGAAATGGCTTGCTGTTAAACTTCTTCTATTTGTTCTCTTATTCTTCCTTGCTCTTCTTATTGTCTGGCTTGTATCCCGTGGCTTGATTTGGGCGTTACTATCTGGAAAAAAATACACTTGGAATTTTGCATGGCGATTTAGCGTTGCAAATGCTATCTGGCTTTTGATTCTTGCCGTGCCAGTTATTTATCTCTTTATTGGTCTTTACCAATCCGTCAAATTAGGCCCAACACCGGCAACACAAGTTTACTATTGGTATCACGTCCTGTTTTTCCTTGTCGTCTTGTACACCAGCTATCTTCTCAATCATCTCTTCACTCGCTATGAGCGCGTCTTTGTCACGCTGAAAGAGACAACAAAACAAGTAGTGCTAGGGTTTCCGAAAATCATCATCCCATTCCTTTTCATGACGGCAACGTTGGTTCTTCTCGGTTGGGCTTCGAAGCTGCTTAATTATACCCCAAAACTTTTCAGCAACATTGTTGGTGGCGTGCTTTTCTTCGCATCATTCACGTGGGCAAAGATGTATTACCACGCTGCGCTATCCGCAAAATTGGGGGCAAAGGAGAAAGCAAAGGCAGCGCTAGTGAAGGGTGTGCATAAAGTTCGTATACCTGCGAAAAAGAAGGCAAAAGCGAAGTAATTATTTCTATATGATTTGGACTCTATAAAATGCCTTTATAGCGCCTATTATTGCTTCTTCTTATAAAAACATTTATAAACCTGCTTGCTTTGAAAAATGGCATAATGTATGGAAAAAGAGGACAAGTAACTATCTTCATTATAGTGGGGATTATCCTGATGTTTTCCGTAGCACTTTTTCTCTATTTTCGCAACATTTCTATTCCATTAGCGGAGCTGGAAGCGGTACCCACAGAATACACCCCAGTGCAGAATTATGTGCAAGCGTGCGTGGATATTCTTGCAAGACGCGGCATTGTCTTGCTTGGTTTGCAAGGTGGTTATCTTGATTTGCCAAGGAAGGTCGCCACAAACCCGGACAGTTATCTTTCCATTGTTCCAAACGGGGAAATCAAATTGCCATACTGGTACTACAATGGCGAGGCGCGCGTTCCAAGCCAGAAAAATATGGAAACGGATATTGGCAATTATGTGAGCTTGAATATGCTCAATTGCCTGCAGAATTTTACGTCGCTTTCGCGGCAGTTCTCTATAACACCATTAGGTGACATCACTTCTCTTGCCATCGTAGGAGAAGATGATGTCACGGTACAAACAATGTATCCCTTATCCGTCAGCCTTCACGGAAGAGATGAAACGGTTATGCTCACTAAATTCGCGACTCATGTTCCAGTACGTCTCCGGCGCATGCACCAACTTGCTATGGACATCTTGCGCGCGGAAAATCAAGGCCTGTTCCTTGAAAATATTACTATCGACCTAATGGCGCTTGGCTCTGGCGATCCTCCTGATGGTATCCCATTCTCCGACATGGTTTTTGCCTGCGGCAAGCTGAAGTGGCACAAACCGCGCGTGCAAGAGAGCATCAAGAACAGGCTCTTCTACAATCTTCCACGAATAACATTCGCCAACACGCTTTTCGATTCGCCGCCAGACCTGTACTCCGCTAATAACCTCCACATTAAAGCAACAGAAGAGGAATACGATGACTTGCGTGCTGGTGTGTATTACTCCAAAGACTGGAATTTTCTCATGAACGTGCGCCCGAGCAGGGATAGCGTCATGAGCTCTGATTTCGGCAAGGGCAACGAAAAATATCTTTCATACATCTGTGTCAATATCTACCATTTCACCTACGATATTGAGTATCCCGTGCGGATCACGATACGCGATGAAGCTGCTTTTGATGGTAATGGCTATGATTTCAGCTTTGCGACGCCAGTGATGATTAATCATAATGAGGGCAATCGCGCGAATCCAGGATTCAGCGTCTTTGAAACTCCAGAGGGGAATGATCAAGGCTACTGCGAACAAGTTGAAGACAAGGAGACGGTCATCTACACAAAAGACGCTGTTACCTTTGAAGATTTGCGCGATATCAATGTAACCTTCAATTGCGTTGACACGTTTAGATGTCCGCTTGGACAAACAAAACCAGATGGCCAAGTGTATCGATTGCGCGCAAGATTGCCAACGTTCTGCACGCCTGGCGCGCTTGAGGCAGAAGGTACTGGCTACATCAAGAACGTGCAGGATGTCACGAACATGCTCGCTACAACTATTTTCCTTACACCCAAAGGAACATTTAATCTTGAAGTCATGAAACGGCCTCTTGTCAATGACGCTCTCGTAGCGCCAAGACCACTTGAGGAAGGAGAGACGGCCTTCGTTTACGTGACAACAGATGCCTTCACTGACTTTACCCAATACAAGAAGCTTCCTCTTGACGCGGAGAGCTTGCCCGAAGACAGCATGCTTGATCTCGCGGTAGGAGATGTAACTTATCATCTCGATCTGCTTATAGTGGATAAAGAAAACAATCTTATCGGCGGCTATCGTGGCAACTGGACGCCAGACAAGTATGCCTTTGAAGGGAGTAATACAGTGACCTTGTACGCGCTTGAAAAGATGCCGCATCCTATCGGCTCTGAAGCGCAAGCCATCCTTTTCATGCAGCTTGAAAATGCTACCTGGCAAGAGCGGCTGAGACCGTTATTTCGTTAAGGCAATACAATGAAGCAAAAACACAAAGCTTGGATTTGGACAGCGATTTTCTGCATTTACCTTATTAGTACGCTCTCAATTGTTCATGCACTTACTATCACGCATAACCCGACGACGGATGTTTCTACGACAGATACTGCCTCCACAATCAATTGGACAACCGATGAGCCAGCAACAAGCCATGTGACCTTTGGCCGATCACTTTTAGCGCTTAATGAAACAAAAAGTGATCTGACGCCTGTTGCGCAACATTCGGTTACGCTTCCTGATTTGCAATCCAATACATCCTATTACTACTTTTTAACATCAATGAACACGTCTGGATTTAGCGTGGTAGACGATAATGCTGGTAATAAATATCTCTTTAGGACTACGTCAGCTTTTGGCGCTGGAGATGCTAACGCGACGCCAGAAATACCCGCGGAATTATTCCTTGACGTTGACGTGCCAGAGCATTTCAACAGCCGCTCTATGAACCTTATTGGTAAGACGCTACCAGGCGCGACGGTGCGTCTCTATGTGAATAAGCCAGCGCAAGCTGTTGGTGGCATCAATTATGACGCTTCGACAATAACTACAGCAAGCGGTGAATTTGCTTTTGCGCGCATCAATCTTCCCTTGTCGCAGAATACCATTGATGTCGTGGCGAAACTTGGCACAAAAAATGCCACGAAGCACTTTACTACAACCATAGATACCGAAACGCCGATAGTTAACGTGTCAATGCCAAGCGTATCAAACACGACAAGCATTAAAATTATGGGAAAGACAAACGAGCAAGTAACCGTCAATATTCATGTTGATAGCGAAACAAGCTCGCTCACGCTCCCGTCTGGATTCTTTGAAATACCTCTTACATTGCGCGATGAAACATCCAATCATGTTTTCCTCGAGTTTGTCGATGCTGCCGGTAACAGCATTTCTTTTGAGCAGGACATCATCGCTAGCTCACGGCCGCCGCAGATTTATTACACAAACTTGCAATTCCTTAACCCAAGCTATGCGCAGGACGTTGTTATCAAAGGCAATGTTACTCCTGGGTCCACCGTTGTCATATTTGTGAATGATGAAACAACACCAAATGAGGCTTGGAGTACGAGTATCGTGGAACTCGTCAAGCACTTTGGACAGATTGTTGATAGAGAATTCTTGGGCTTTTTTAGCGAAGAAACCTATTCTACGACTGCAGGATCTGATGGCTCGTTTGAAGTAGAGGTTATGCTGAGTCAAAAGTTTGAGCTTGGCGGTTTAGAAGCTTATCCACCAGTAACGCCACCGCCACCGCAGGTCGGTCCAACGCCAGCAGGCTTGCCACCAAGTACACAAGCAGCGGCTGTACTTTCCAAAGATCAATTTAAAAATGATATCGTTATCCTGGTTATTAGTCCTTCTGGGCAAACGGCAACACAGCGCGGGCAGATTGTTTATAGTAAATGCGGCACCGGTGGGGATTGGAATATTGCGATTGGCGACATTACTCCTGGTGTTGTTATTCCAGAACACTTGCGCCGCGGCATCTCGCAGTTTGGCTTCAACATGGAGCTTAAATGGCAAGGTCCTGGCGACCAGGGCATCCTCCATGGTTTGCCCTATTTTGCAATGGTGCCCATGAGTCCTGAAGAGCGTGCGAAACTCGCGTTTGACCCATCGCTGCTCATTAATCCGAATAACATTGTGCCTGTCTGCAGCGCTGACCAGAAGAAATGCCACGTGGTCATGAAGCTGAACCGGATAAATTATACACAACCGCAGCTCGAAAACATTACATACAAGAAGCTCGGTATGAAGATCCCCCTTCTTGTGGAAGTTCGCTATGGCACAGACTATGGCGGTGTGCGTGAAGAACGAACACAGCGTCAATGCGTTGAGTTCAATACTGTTCTTGATGTCGAGGTTCCACCAAGCGTGATTCCGGATACGCTGCTGAAAGGCTCGATAAGCGCTATCGACTTTGTGGTGGACGTTATCAACAAGATACTGCGACCATTGATCATTGTCACCAAGATTACTTTCTTCGTCTGCCTGTTCTCGTGGGTGGTGTGGTTTGTGTATCTTGTGTACAAGAACTACACCTGCATCGCTGGCTCGACTGATGAGTGTCTTGAAGCATCAACAAAAGCCAACCAGATAGATTATTACATGCGCTGGGTTTGTGATAGGGTCTTCTGCCCGGCCGCGCCAACCTACGCGATATTCAAAAACAGCCCGCAACGAGAAAAAATTGTTCTCGAAAACGGAAAACTGGGTGAGATTGATGCCTGTAAAGAAGTGCGCGAAGACCAAAGCAAATTCTATGATCAAGAGCCTAGTGAGTTGTTCATGCCGACCAGAAGTTGCGCTACCCTTTATACGTTCAAATGGGATACTGCTTGTGTTGGCATGAACGAGCTGCAACGATCACGATGTTATGAAGCCCAAACGAATCGCGATGAAGCAAATATCCTTCGATTCTGCGGTGGCCCCTTATCACAAGCGTTCTATGCCGCATCGGGAATGTGCGAAGGGCAGCAGGAGATCGAGAACTATCGGATAACTCGTGGCAATAAGGCATACCAATATGTAAAATCCACAAATCAATGGTGTGAGCTTGGTGCACCACAGACAACAATACGTGAGGAAACAGGCGAACAGGCCACTACCCGCGAATGTATGCATTGGCTCACGGATGAAGAAGTTGCCAGACTCGGCCTCGGTCCCAGCACCCGTCGCGAGAACGTCGTTAATCCAACTGAGGGCTTCCTCACAGCAATGCAGTGCGCATGCTTGCCTGCAGTAAACGGCTATCTCCAGCTGTGGCGCAACATCCTTGTCCAGATCAAGCAATGCTTCCAGACAATTTTAGTAACAGGACAAGGAAGCTCCGGATTATGTAGAGCTGTACTTACTCAATACTTATGCGACATTATATTTGATGCTATCTCCTGCTTCTCGCAGCTATTTGGGGCTGGAGAAGGCGCTCGAACAGAGGCAAGAGGAATTCCCGCGTTTTTGAAAGCCATGAGCCAGTCTGGCGATGAGATCCAGACAAGCATTACAGAGCGTTATGGCAGAACCGCATTGTACAACACCTTGTTCAATGAGCGCAAGCTTATGCATGCTATCTGCTTATTCGCCTTCACTGGAGACTGGGATCTTGATCTTGATCAAGCGTTAGGCGGACTTGGCGTTGTGCCTATGAAATCAGAAGGCTTCATCTATCCGGCGACACGACGCTACATGACATCTAATCCACTGCAATATGGAAGAACAACCTACATCTATCACATTGGTGCAGGTTTAGTTGCGGGTGATGATGTTAACTATCGCTTGCAGCTGGTATGCTCGAATGACAACAGCTGTGATCCTGATGAATTCCGCGCTGGCGGCGAGTGTGATTGCTATGGCAAGCCAGCGCCACAATATTATGATATCACGCGAGAAATGGGTTCTGGCAGATTGAGCGCTGGCAACATAGCGCAAGGTGATGTTTATGCCAACGTGCCTGACTCGCCTATACGATATGATAAAGTGAGGCTTGTCTGGAACAGCGTGCGTAATGTTACCGGAAGAGGCGCACCGTCTGGAGAAAAAGTTGTTGACATCCGACGGGAAGGTGGAAAGCCGCCAGCGGATTGTACTTTTGATGTTGGCAGCCTAGAATTTAGGTGTGGCTTTGACATTGGTGATCGTGGCTATGCCATCTTCGCGCAAGAGCCGGTTTCCATGAAAGCGCCTGTCTCCCCTACTACTGGCCTCGTTGCCGCTGGCGCTGTACCATTCGGCCTGAATGAGCCATTGCGCTTGCGCATAGTTGTGGACAAGCGCAGCCCGAATTTTGATCCGCAATCGCAGGATCAGAATAAGCGAAATCCGGATAATGAATGGCCGTTCTACTTGCGTTATACAGTAAGAACGCCTCGTGGCTTTATCGCGACAGGCATGCGCGACATTCCAACATCAGGACTCTTCTATGTGCCTATTGTAAGCGATGGCACGCTTGAGTTAACGGATCGGCCTAGTTTGGTTATCAAGAGAGAACATTTCCTCGCTGGAGGCACGCTGCCAAGAGAAATAACCACGCGCACGATGCCGAACACGGTAGAGCTTATCCTCTCTGACGCATCTCCTATAAGCCCTCCGACAGGAACGACAACAACGCGCTTTGCTATCAAGTTTGCGGATACGGTTACTGGTAGCAGTATCGCTTATGAAGTATTTGATGTTGATGCGAATAATAATCTTCAAGGCACGCCCATAATGACGGGAAGTTATACAACTATCGGCGATCCGATCGTCATTCCACAAAAGAACTTCCGCATTACGCCAAGCGCAGCGTCGGTTGATGATCTCAAGAAACGAGCGATTATCGTACTATACGCGCCAACTGCCCCAGGTGTAGGCACGGTGGCGGATAACTGTGTTGCGCACGCGTCATCGCCAGAGCAATGGTATGTGCATCTTGATCTTGTCTATCCACAACAAATTGGAGATACACCATTAACGAGACGCTCAGCGCAGCCAAGTACGGAGGTTGTCGTTTTCAATGGTGAAAAGCAAGAAAAAGAAATTCAGGTGAACGTTGTTTGTTCAGAAACGCCAGGGAGCCAAGCAGGCAATCAATGTGCGGTGGACAAGAAACTAAACGCTATATGCCAGTGTGGCGTAGACATGAGCAATCTTGCCAATCCACTTCCTTTATTCTGCGGCGGCATAGGACAAGGGGATTATTGCAAGCTCACCATCTATGGTGGTCAATGTTTGCAATACAAAATATGTGGCGTCAAGAATACCTTTGGCACATCTCCTGCTAGCAGACAGCCAGTGACAGAATTGTGCGATTGCGATGGCGATCAGGCCATGGAATGCCCAGAAGACGCCTTCTGTGAGCAACAAACAAGCGCGGCGAGCACAGTATTCAAATGTGATAGTGCCATTACGGTAGCTGGTACAACCGCAACAAAGGGACCATGAGCTTCTTTTTATCACTACAGGCAACAAGAAAACTTCTTTGGAGAGAAAAAAAACATCTCTTACCTCTGACATTGCTTGATCTCACCTTCTTTGTCCTTTTCGCTTTGCTGCATACCTTTATCGTGTTGCAAGCCTTGCCTGATCTCTCTGCCATGAATCAGCTTATTGCGAAAGAATCGCTCAATGTGCCGCAAGTGCCGCTTGACGCGGAGAATGTTGATCCTTCACAGTTGCAGTTCAGCTTTCCTATCGAGGAATTCCAGACGCGCTTTGCAGTTGTCATTAAATTTGCTGCCCTCTACCTTTTAGTCATGTTCATTCTCTATAATCTATTTTTTGCTTATACATGGCTGAAGACTTCTATCCTGCTCAAGAAAAAACAAATGCCTTATCTACAATATCTGAAACGTTTTGCCGGCATCAACGCATTATGGATACTTTTGTTTATTGTCGGCTCTTATCTTCTTGTCATTGCCGCTACTGCGACCATGTTTGGACAGATTGCTATAATCAGCTCTGGCGTCGTGGATGCTGTTGGTATTGCGCTTGGCGTGCTCCTGCTGTATTTTGCCATGATCTCTCACGCCTTGCTGATTGATTATCCCACTCTTTCGCTTTTGAAGAAGACATTTGCGCTTGGCATACAAAGGATAGCCACACTTGGGCCCGCCTTCTTGCTTATCGGCGCGCTTTATTATCTTGTTGTCGAACTGCTCTCTCGATTGAGCGCTATTTCTGTCGTATTATCATTTGTCCTCTTCATCCTGCTCTTCGTGCCATTGGTAACGGGGAGCAGGATGTTTTTTATGGCTGCAGCGGAAGAAGCTTCACGGCGTATGAAGAAAGAGACATAACGTCATACGTTAGTTTTCTCTCAACAATTTTTTGTTTTGCGCTCCTCAATGGCAGGGAGCGCAAAACAAAAAATCGTGAAAAAGGAAGAAGAGCATTGTTTGCTCATTAGATTCTGGAATAGCCTGAGCGAACAGAATGATGAATTAGTTGTTTATACATATACAAGCTTAGAAAGTAGCATCGATTACATTCAGGGCAGTGTTCATTGTTGTTAATTATTTGTGTAGTATCCTTCAACAACAGCTCTCCCCTTCAGCTTCTCTTCACCCAACGCCGCGCGTGTTTTCGCGACCGTTGCAAGCCGTTGATAAGATTGCGCTTGCTTCTGATAATCTTGCTGGAGCTCTCCTTTTGTGCCAACAGCAAGCCGCATGTACTTTCCAGCTTGCCGCATGAAATAATCCGTAAGCGTTTTTTCTGTTTTTACTTCACTGTGTTCTCCTGCTGCATGCACCATTTCATGGCTAAGCACGTATGTCATGCCTTCATCAAAGTTCAAGCCGTAATTTTGCGCCAGTTGGCGAACATTGCTCTCGAAATCGCGGTTTGCGAGCAAGACTCTGCTGTAGTTATTCGAGGCAACCGCCGCTACAACGCCTTCTGGCAGCTTTGCCGAGCCAATACCATCAAGCTTGATCTTGCCTTTGCTCTTTTGTTGAAGGTATTGCGCAAGCTCTCTTCCTTCAGTGCGCAGATAGCTTGAAACATAGTTTTCAATAGTCGGAAGCTGCTCTCTGTCTTGCAAAGAATTCCCATCAGCATACATGCTACCATCTGCAGCCTTTACTGCAAGCCCGGAAAGGTAAGTATCTCCACCAAGCAATGTTTCCAGATGAGATGCGTTTTCCAAAAATGTCATAACACAATCTAGAACGCTTTAGATTTTAAATCAACTGTTGTTATAGAAAATAGAAAAGTGAGAAGAAAAAGTCAATTATTATGGCTATTCGCTCTGCTGGCTCTCAGGGTTCTCAGCCTTGTAAAAGATTGTGTTTTTGTACTTCGCTGAGTCTACTGATTTTTCATTGTTGGCAATGTAGTCGCGAGCAACACTAATAGCATCTTCAAGGCGCATCTTTGCCCAATCAAGGGCACTGTCCTGATTGGCGTACTTGACCAAGGCTTCTCTATTGCTTAAGGTTAGATGTGTGCTTGCGCTCGGTCTCAGGCGCCTATCAAGATTCTGCAAGACGCCATTCCTGACTTGCGTCTCGTGAAAGCTAAGTGTGTAATCCTCTTTCGCATCCTTTACAATCTCGGCGAGCTGTCCGCTGGTGACGCCAAAAACACCATACATAAGCATGTCTGCTTGCAATGGTTTTTTTGCAGGATCGATAGTGATCGGAAGAAAATTGTGTGCTATTGAAGTATAATTTTCCATGAGTTTTTTAATGAAAGCCTGCTGGGTTGTATCATCTTTAAGGCGGCTGTAATCAGTACCATCTTCATCGCGCAAGGTTGCGAAAGAAGCCTTAAGATACGCCACAGTGAAATCTTCACGGAGCCGATTGACAAGTTTTGTTACCTGCTTCTCAAGGTCCACGAATTGGGGGATAGCATTTGATCTGTTTTCCAGATCTACCTCTCCTTGACTCCTTTCCTGGCCGCCTTGATCGCTCTCATCGTTCATGTTTGATTACCTTTCAATACATTTATTACTGTGTAGTAATAACTAATATATAAAGCTTTCGCTTTTTGGCCGAAAACAGGCATCGTATTCGAGCTTACAATAGTTTCGCCACAAGCAACACTTTTTTGGCTTGTAGAATTGGAAAAAATATAATATTTAGTGGTGGCTTCGATGCTCCCCGCTGCCCTGTTCTTCTTTTTTCTTGTAGAAGAGGCGAGCTTCGTATTGCTTCGGAGAAATCGCACCAGCTATGCGATAGCCCCTCGCAATATCTATGGCTTCATCAAGGGACATCTTCTCGTGGTCGATGAACTCTTCACCATGGGCGTACTTGACAAGATCCTTTCGGTGTTCCTTTTTGAGATGCCCTGCAGCAGAATCGCGAAGGCGTTCGTTGACGGCCTTCATGAGCTGGTTGCGTATGCCTTCATGTTGTTGAAGGGTATATGAACTCCCTTGCTCATGGGTTCGATGAATAGCTTGTTTGAGCTGGGCGCTCGCTGTGTTATATACAGCATGGATAAGCATGTCAGATTTCAGGAGATCCTTTTTTGATGGACCTTCCTTTTCTTTTATACCCAAGACCTGTTTTGCGCTTGAGAGATAATGGTCAACCATCTCGTCGACGAATTTGTCTCGATGTTCATCCTTCTTGAGGAGGTCATAGTCAGGGTTACCCTCCTTGTCGTGTAGCACCTTTTCCGATGCCTTGAGGAAGGCCCGCGAATGCTCCTCATGCAGCTTGTTGACAATCTTGTCGACTTTCTCGTCAAGCTCGACAAATTTCTTGACAGGGTCTTCTTTTTTACCCTTGCCATGTTCGCCTGACATCAAATCACCTCAGGAGTTTTGCTATTCTAGCTGTATTTTTGCTATTCTAGCTGTATATATGATCATTATAAATATTGCGATTTTCTGTTCTCTATTTTTTCGCTCTCTCTATTCATGACTTTTCCGTCCCACACATATATCCTTC
>JACQMX010000078.1 GCA_016203375.1 Candidatus Woesearchaeota archaeon
ATGAGGTGAGAAAAAATCCCAAGCTATCTTCTACAAAAAGTAGGAAAAAAATCTTTTGTTGATATTCGCGGTCTCAGCGGCAAGTATAATAAAGGAGATAGCGAAGCGTTACAACCACCGCATGGAGGGTGGCAATATGCGCTTTTTGTTTGTCTTCTTCCTTGCGAACAGCTGAAAATCAAAGGCTATGAGCTTCTTATGGCATTGCGAAAGGTTCTAAAACCATTTCAGGGTACGTATACGGATAGCGGAAATTATGATTATCATAACTCTACAAAAACATATGATGTGTTGTATAAGTATCTAAATTCTAGAAATCAAGAAGTTCAAGTCCGTGTAGAAGTGGATGAAAATATGATGAAAGCACTGCAAACTGGAAAACCACCAAAACGATTGCTTACGCCAAAAGGAGAAGTTAAAGCTATAGAAATTATCGGATCCCTGCAACTTGTTACCGACCTTCACGGAGAACTTTTCCCAAAGGATCATCGTGGATTCAATTTTGAGAAATACGCTGACGCATTCGGCGAACAACATCGTGGTATGGAATACAATGTGGAAGAGGAGTTAGATGTCATAAAGAACGTCGATGCCGCATTACGAAAAGCACCAGAATCAATTCGCTATTTGACATTTACGTATATCAATTGGTAAATCTTAAAGTCTTTTTGATATTCTAATAATGAAATATAAGAGGATTAACACGGTCTCGGTACATTGAACAGGATTGCCAATATTGATGATTAAACTGATTCCATTGTTCACTAACGACTTCATATCGAGAGCCTTGTTGAGAATCGCACCAATCACTCCCAAATACCAGGCTTCCTGCTCGTTCAATACACCATTTTGGTTTTGGTGTGGACATCAATCGTTCTGTAATCGCATTGAGACCGTCAGCAAAATTTTTACACACTTCATTCTGGCTAGGAATATTTTTATCAGAAGCGATTAGTGCGCATAAGCCAATTGCAGTTGCAGCAAAAAGTTGTTTCATAGTACAAGCAGATTATCTGGTCTTTAAATAGTTAATGGAGCAATAATTAATGGATTTATACAACCTTTATCTCCTTCAGCGCCGGGAAAAACCTGCGCACATTCTCCTCAAGGTTGCGAAGATTCTGCGCGTTCCGGCCAATCAGCAAGCCTTTTGTCTTCATGTCTTCATCATGGAGAATAACAACATCATCCTGCTGTTCGACTGTGGTCACGCGCAACGGCATAATCATGTTCTTGATAAACTGCAATAAATCATCAGCGTACTCTACAACCTTAATGCGCTTCTTGAACGCTTGCTCTAATCGTTTCACGTTCGTACCGCCTTTGCCAACCGCCTTACCAAGCTCACCTGGCATGACGACAAAGGTTACCATGTCAATGTGTTTATCCACATAACAGTCCTTTAATTTTGCGTAGGTGGCTTTCTCGAAGAAAGACATCGCCTTGAGAAGTTCCGCGTCGTACTTGATCGTCATCTTACTTTGGCACGCTCAGAACGGAGATAACAAACGGCTTCCTGCAAATGGTACCAAGCTCGTCATTTGGAATGGCAAGCTGAACCACGGTTGCGCCGGAAAGCTCTGCATAATACGCAATATCTGCCTTTACGCCTTCGGGGCAGTTTGTAGTGACGTACACCTTGCTCACTTTCCCCAATTTCAAATTCTTAATCGTCTCTTCCCGGCCGAAATAAAGCTTGCCGGTCTTTGCGATTTTCTTGATCTCTTCAATAACGTCTGCCATAAACCATCACGAAAAATCAGTCCTTTAAAAAGTTAACCTCACTTCTTTGCGTCCACGATAAGACTAGGTAAGCCAGTGCCAATGGGCAACGGCTGGTTGATCATGACATTTTCCACAACCGAATTTAGCTTGTCCACTTCGCCAACTAACGCGGCGTCGATAATGTGCTTAATGGGTGTCTCGAAGGATGCTCGCGCCAAGACAGAAGCCTTTTCTTGCACAATGCCGTATCGGGTGATTCCCTTAAGATCGCCGGAGAAGCACATCATATCCGCGACAAGCATGATATGGCGCTTGTCGATGTTCAAGCCTTGACTATCAACAACTTTCAAAATCTCATTGATAATCGCTTGTCTGGCAGCTTCTACGCCGAGAACCTCTCCAATCTCATAGACATCATTCGAAACAGTTCGCACTGGATCCACGAATTCGAGTTCGAGAACCTTTCGAAGATTGGTACCGGCAGTGATGATGATAAATTCATCGCCACGCTTCACTGGCAAGACCTGCAAGATGCCCTTAATGCCTTGCACATACGCGTCCTTAATTTTCTCTTTGAGCTTATAGACCTCGTTAAGGCTGCTTTCTTTGCTGCTTGTCTTAACGACAACAAGATCGTCATCCTTGAGCTTAAGGTTGACCTTCATCGCCTTCTCGATATTCTTGACTAAGGTGGAAGGGGTCAAGCCAACTTCTTCGAGCTTTTGCTTGTCAAGCTTTATTTCAATGGTTGAATCAGCGAGATTGATCTCGAATTCTGACGCGACATCGCACACTTTTGTTTCCTTGACCATCAATGCAATCTTTTTAATGTCCTTGCCTGTGCTATATGGTTTTTGGAGATAGATCTCCATCATTGGTGTGCTCAAGGCTTTTCTGCCGTCGAGGATTTCAATGATACGAGGTAGACCGGTAGTGACGTTCATCTCCGCCACACCAGCGAAGTGGAAGGTGTTCAGTGTCATCTGCGTACCCGGTTCGCCAATGGACTCGGCAGAAATAACGCCAACGCTCTCGCCAGGCTCTATCGCCATCTCTTCATATTCCTTGAGCGTTAATTCAAGAACCTTCTTCAATTGCGCTTTGGTTATCTTTTCGGGGGCATTCTTCCTGATATTTTCAAGTATCGCTGGGGGAAGCTTATCCTCATATTCCTTGAAAAGCTCTTCATCCATGAGTGTTCACCTTATTCGTTCATGACTTGCTCAATGAGGCGCTTCACGTTAATCGTGCCGCCTTCGCTTTTGGAAATGTCAATATTATCTTCGCCATACTGGAACTGAACAATCTTGCCGCTGGCGTCTCGCACCGTATGATCGTACTCGACGCGCAAGTCTTGCATCGCGTTGGCAAGCCGGCGATAAAGATAACCAGATTTTGGTGTACGCAAAGCGGTATCCATCAACGAGTCTCTTCCTGTCATTGCCGCGAAGAAGAACTCGCTTGGGCTAAGGCCAGTTTTGAAGCCATAGCGAATAAAGCCGCGAGCGCTTGGCATGAGATCATTCCTATTGAAGCAGGAAAGTGTACGATCAGCGTAGCCAAGGTCGATACGCTTGCCGCGCATAGCCTGCTGGCCGACACACGCCGCCATCTGCGCCATGTTGATCGGCGTTCCTCTGCCTCCAGAACGCGACATGGTGATGGTGCCAGTTTTCTCTTTCGCATACTCTGTTACGAGCGAGCCAATCTTGTTTCTGCCCTTGTTGAGCACTTCCAAAATGCGCAATTCAAGCGTCTCGAGCAAAGTCTTTCCCGGGAAAACCTCAAGTTCTCGACTGTGATATGACTTAATGAGCATGTCCACATCCTGCTCCGCCTTGTCAAGCACGTCTTGTATCTTCTTCTTTGCCTCTTCAGGCAAGTCAGTATCAGCGATACCCGCGGAGAATCCAACTTTCATGAGCGTGAAGACGCCAAGCCTAAAAAGGCGGCCAAGGAACTCCATTGTGTAGCGCTGTCCATGCTTCTTGTGTATCGTACGGAGAAGCAGACCAGCGCCCTGACCTATATTGGCGGAATCCATAATGCCTTGTAGTAGTTTGCCATTCTTAATGACAACATGAGCACTATCATGGCATTCAGCTTCCTTGCTCTTGCAGCTTTTTGAATGACCATTGAAGGAAAAGTCTTCTGGCAAGAGCGCGCTAAAGACATCTTTCCCAGTAATGGTCTTCTTTGCTGGAAGCTTGCTGTAATCCGTAACGCCAACTTGTGTCAATAAATCAATGGCATCTTCTCGTGACATCTCTAGATCTTTTGTAAGAATATATAGGCCAGTAATGGAGTCTTGTACACAGCCGATGATGCTTAGACCATATCGCGGGGAAATAAGCTGTGTTTCCACCATCATGAGGATTTCCGCTTCAGCGCGAGCCTCTTCTGTTTGGGGAATGTGCAGGTTCATCTCGTCGCCGTCGAAATCCGCGTTGTATGGATGACAGACTGCTGGATTAAGCCTAAAGGTTTTATCAGGCAATACGCGAACGCGATGCGCCATCATTGACATACGGTGGAGTGATGGCTGTCGGTTAAACACGGCAACATCACCATCCATAAGATGGCGTTCAATAATATAACCAGGCTGGATTTCCTCGAGCAGCTGCTCTTGCGTTTCATCAGTGATCTTTTTTTTCTTGCCATCCGGTCGAACAATGTAGTTGGAGCCAGGGTAGCTCTTTGGTCCGCGCTTGACAAACTCTTTCAAATAAGCCATATTCCATTCAGTAATGCGCTCCGGCACGGTAAGCTTCATAGCGACAACATAGGGCACGCCAACCTCACCAATAGCAATCATTGGATCTGGGCTAATGACCGTTCTTGCGCTGAAGTTGGTACGCTTTCCAGCGAGATTATGCCTAATGCGGCCTTCCTTGCTTTTGATGCGCTCGCTGATCGTCTTCAATGGTTGTCCGGAACGATGACGCGCAGGAGGCAATTGAGCGATGTCGTTATCAAAGAATGTGGTAACGTGGTACTGGAGCAGGTCCCAAAGATCCTCGATGATAATTTCTGGCGCGCCAGCGTTTATGTTTTCGAACAAGCGCTGATTGATACGAACAATATCACCAAGTTTATGGGTAAGGTCATCTTCAGAGCGCTCACCAGATTCAAGAGTGATGGATGGCCGGATAGTAACTGGAGGAATAGGCATGACGGTAAGCACTGCCCATTCTGGTCGCATGACTTGTGGATTAATGCCAAACACGGTACAATCTTCATCGCTGAGCTTTTCCATTCGTGTACGTATCTCAATTGGAGAAATTCGCTTGTCCGCTTCAATAAAGGTATATGGCTTTTCAAGGGCGATCTTCAACTGGCGCGCCTTACAGTGCGGACATTTATTGATAGTCTTTAAGCTCGCGATAATTTCTTTTACTTTCCTTCGTCTTCCTTCAAGGCCGCCTTCCTTTTCTGCAGCGTCAAGCTCGCCAGAAAATTTATCCACTTTATTCTTCGGAATGAGAACCTTGGCGCATTCTCGACAAGTACAGCGGAGAAGCGTGAGGACAAGACCGACAAACTTGATATGGATGATAGGACGCGCAAGTTCGATGTAGCCAAAGTGGCCAGTACATTCCTTCAGCTTGCTGCCGCACGTCTTACACTTGAGACCTGGATCAATAACACCGAGACGAATGTCCAAGAGACCGCCATCTACTGGATAGCCCTCTTTGTCATAAAGTTCTGGCGTAACGATCTTCGCTGAAGCCATCTTCTTGATGAGCTTTGGTGATAGCATACCAAATACCAGGCTGTCAACCTTCTTGTATGTGAAACGCTCTTTGTCCATTGTCTACCTCAGTATTTTGTTCTTAGTATTTTGTTTTTAACTGGAGTTTTGGATAAACACCTAATGCTTTGAATTCGTCTAAGATGAGTTTGAACGCGTAAGACATCTCGATGTCAGAAATTTCCACATTATCGCCACAGATAGGGCAGTAGCTTTGGTCCTTGAATTCATTGTAGATAGCAACCATGCCGCAGCTCTCGCAGACGGGGACAACAGTTTTATCCGAATCAAAGCGCTCCTTCAAGAGCAAGGCCGCGCCATGTGCGACGAATGTATCCTTCTCCATTTCTCCTAAGCGCAAGCCACCTTCCTTGGAACGGCCTTCTGTTGGCTGTCGTGTCAGGAGTTGGATTGGACCGCGAGCGCGAGAGTGGAGCTTGTTCGCTACCATGTGCTTCAGCTTGAGATAATACATGTTGCCAATGAAGATCTTTGCTTGATACTGTTCTCCAGTTTCGCCATTGTACATGGTTTCTGTGCCATTTTCCCTAAAGCCAAACTGGAGAAGCAACTTGCGCAACGCGGCTTCTGGCTCTGAATCAAAGGTTGTACCATCAATATACCTACCAGTAAGGGCGCCAACTTTGCCGCCGATGAGTTCGATTAAGTGAGAGATAGTCATACGCGAAGGAATACCGTGTGGCGAGAAGATAAGATCTGGCACAATGCCTGATGCGGAGAATGGCATGTCTGCATGAGGCACGATTAAGCCGACAACACCTTTCTGGCCATGTCGAGAAGTGAACTTATCACCAACCTCAGGAATGCGCTGATCGCGCAAGCGGACTTGTACAAGCTTGTTGCCTTCCTCATTTTCCGTGATGCAGACAAAGTCAACAATTCCTTCTTCGCCATGTTTCATGCCAAGGGAACTTTCTCGTCTTGTGTTTGAGGCAAGATTGTATTCTTCAAGGCTGCTCAGGAAGCGCGGAGGAGATGTTTTTCCAATAACCACATCGCCTTCCTTGACTTGCGCTTCTGGATAAATAATGCCGTCCTCTTCTAGGAAGCGGTAATCACGCTCTGACTTATACCCCTTAACCTCTTTATCAGGAATCGAAATTTCATCCGTAAGGCCACCAGCGTAGCGAAGTTCTTCGGTGATCGCGGGCCTGAAGTAGGTCGATCGCCCCATGCCTCTATCGATAGAGCCTTTGTTGAGAATGACCGCGTCTTCCATATTATAGCCTTTGTAGGCCATGACCGCAACCACGATATTTTGTCCTGATGGATGCTTTTCGTACATGGACGTTTCATGCGTCAGCGTTGTCACGATAGGTCTCTGCGCACTGTGCAGAATGTTAACATCCATGTCCATGCGGACAGAGAAGTTTGCCGCGTACAAGCCAAGACTTTGTTTTTGGTTCTTCGCTCCCATTGCGATACGCGCGCCAGGAGAATGATTTGCATAAGGAACAAGACTACCACACAAGCCAAAGATATCAATCGGTGAAATTTCGAGATGCGTATGCTGCTTGGTAAGTTCGTTTTCATAGAACGCAATAAATGTGCCTTCTTCTTCAGCGGCATCAAGGTATTCGATAACGCCTTGTTTGAGAAGGTCGCTGAAGGTAAGCTCGCTCTTTTCCAGCTGGGTAATGTGTTTTTCCGTGAGTAATGACTTGCCATCTTTCACGACAATAAGTGGCCGTCGCAATCTACCACGCAAGCTTTCAACGTGAATCTCATTCTTCTTTTTATCATAAGAAACATTCACATTGCTCGACAGGTCGGCTTTTCGCCTGCTGTCTACAATATTCTGTACAAATTGTTCAGGATTTTCAACATCTCCTACATATCTGCTGTTGAGATAAACTTCGGTTGTCATGGGTATCAGGATTTTTATTTTTAGCGTATTGGTTTTAAGCCAAGACTCTTCAATGGCTTCAGGAGCTCTTCATCAGGAGTGTCTGCAGAAAGTTCCGCGAGCAAGGAAAGATTCTTTCGCAGGCCGATATTAGTACCTTCTGGTGTTTCAACAGGGCAGAGCCTGCCAAGGTGCGTTGGATGCAAGCCGCGAGCCTCGAAATTTTCTTGTGCGGCAGACAATGGACTGACAACGCGCTGGAGATGACTGAGGGTTTCCAAGTAATTCAGGCGCTGGATGCGCTGGCTGATACCTTTTCTCGCTCCAACCCAGGAGCCAGTAGCCATAGAGCTGTAGATTCTTGAGGTGAGGAGCTTGTCCCGGATAATGACCTTGATACTCGGGAATTTGCCGCGCTTCACGATACGCTGGAAGTTATACAGGAGATCACCAATGAGCACCTTAAGGTTGACACGGAACAAGTCAGCGAGCAAGTCACCAGAAAGCTTCAAGCGCTTGTTCGCGTAATGATCCTTGTCATCAAGCTCAATTTCCTCATTTGATGCCATGATAAATTTCTTGAGGAGCTTGCAGAGATTGTACGACTTATAGATACGATCGCGATGTACCGTACCAAGATGAGGGAGCAAGTACTTGTCAAGGATTTCCTGCATGCGCTCAATGCGGATTTCTTTTGATTGTGTAATGCCAATGCGCTTTGCGATATAATCAAGTGCTTCCTCTTCGGCTTTAATGTCAACAAACTCGAAGAGGTTAACGATGACATCATCGTACTGTCGTGTTGAGGAAACAAAGCGCATGATCTCCTCATCTTTCGTCAAGCCCAAGGCTTTGAGCAATACAACTACAGGAATGCGCTTGACACGGGTAAATGTAAGATAGAAAATACCGTCCTTCATCTTTTCGAGCGTGTGTGGGATCTTAAAGGAGCCGCGCTCGGAAAAAAGTTTTCCGGTATACTCGCTCACGCCAATTGACGTTTTCTCGATAAGCATCTTGTTGGCTGCAAGATCCTCCACTGCAATGAGCACTTTCTCCGTGCCATTGATGATAAAATAACCACCAGGATCATCAGGATCTTCGCCTTGCTCGATAAGCTCTTCGCGCGATAATCCTTTAAGGTGACAATATTTCGATTTGAGCATGATAGGCAGATTACCAATTTGTGTGGTGAAAAGTTCACGCTGCACGCCATTGATTTCCGCACTTACTTCAATAAAGCACGGCGCAGAATACGTGATCTTTCTCAAGCGTGCTTCGATGGGAAAGATCTTTTTCTTTGATCCATCCGCTTCAGTGATGGTTGGTTTCTCTACCCAAATCTTGTCAAACTTGATCTTAAACTCATCAACATTATGTGGAATGATGGTTGGTTCAATGACTTTATTTTCCTCAATAATTTGTTGCAGCTCAACATCGATGAAAGTATTGAATGATTCGATATTTGACGCTACGAAACTATGGTCTTCAAAGTATTTCTTCAAGAGGGTTTCAGAATATTTACGCATTCGTCACACCCCGATAGAATATGCTTTTCCCCGCAGTTGGGCTATCACGAATGATCTTGATAACATCACCTGGTTTTGCGTCCAAATGCGCGATTGCCGGATCATCTTTCATGATCTTAGGCAACTCTTTAACAGAAATATTGTACTTTTCCAAAAGGTCCTTCTTCTCCTTCTCGCCCAACTTTGCGTGCTTCGGGATAAGGACGTGCTTGGTTGTGTCAATTTTTGGCTTTGTCAACGTACTTCCCAAACCTTTCGAGCTTTGCTTTATGAATGGTGATGACCCTTGTTTTTGTCATCTACTTTTGTTTTGCAATGCATTGCGATTATAACGGGCCGGACGGGACTTCCGGCGTCGGGTGCCTAGTCGGACACAACGTTTCGAACCCGCGACCACCTGATTAAAAGTCAGGTGCTCTAGTTCCCACGGCCCTGGTTTTTACTCCAGGGTTCGTACCAGGCTGAGCTACCGGCCCAAAGGGAAAAACGCCCTGGCCGGGAGTTTCCATTGCCCTTGAATTTCGATTTGAAGCCCAAGGAGTAATTTTTGAACCCGGGTCGAAGCCTCGACAGGGCTTCATGCTAGACCGGACTACACCACC
>JACQMX010000002.1 GCA_016203375.1 Candidatus Woesearchaeota archaeon
ATTGTATATACGCTCGCATCATTTTCTGGATCATAAATGTAATAAGCAACGCTAGCATCACCTATCTTTGGAGCATCGAATGACGTTGTGTTAATAGATTCATTGCTCGCAAAGATGCCAACTAAACTTTGCGCGTCATAGCGAGAAACAAAACAATACACACCTTCTTCAATAAATTCTTCATTTTTGTCCGGCTTGACAAACCCGCAAAAGTATCCTTCCTTCCAGCCATATTGCAGATCATTTTCGCTGATCTCACTGCCAAGCTGTATGCCGGTTTCGTCCTCATCAATTAGGTAGTCATCTGGCAAATCTTCCATGATAAGCGCATAATCTTGTACATACAAGCCATAGCCTGGGCATTCTTGGAGCGAAGGGGCAGTGCCACCACCTCTTGGACAAACATATGTTTTTGAGCAGGCGACAAGAAAGAGAACAATAGCCACAAGGACAAATATTATGGAAAAACGCTTCATAGAGTATGATTACCATGATGGGTTTAAAAAATTTCCGATTTAAAGAGGGGAAAAAGAAAAGGCATGGTAGACTTTAAATAGAAGAAGATATTTAATTATCCCATGAAACAAAAAAAGAGGAGTGACTGGTTTTTCTACGCTATTGTCCTTGTGCTCATGTTTGTCTCGCTTTTTTATCTTGATGGCACAACATACGCAGCAAAGATGGTGCAGGGCACCACCCATCGCATCCTTCTTGAAGAAGGGGAATCCCTTGGAGATGAGGCAGCCACGCTCACCAGTTCTGATTGGATTGGCCTTGAAGGAGGCATAGTGCATACTCCCCGTGGAAAATCAGAATATCGACAATTTCTTCTCTTTCACGATACCGCGGATCCGGATCCGGTTGAGGGCGGCCAGGTGGTCTTCAGAGAAAATGAGGATGGCACCGTCGATGATTTTCTTCGATTCAAGAGTGGAGACGATATGTTTGAATATCGCTTGAGCTTCGCTGAAGGCTTGCAAAGCAATGTGGAAAGCAACACGCTCAAGGATCTTGAAGATGTTCATCTTTCCATACTTGGCCAAGATTTTACCATTGTCCGAACACAGATTGATACAACAGCAAAATCGATATCTCTCACCCTCTTTGGCGGCGCGGTGCTGGACACGCTTACCGAGACGCAGCAAAAAATGTATATGGTTAATGGAAAGGAGTACACTGTCACGATAGCCAGCATATCCGATAATGCGCCACAACGAGTGGTGTTTTCTGTCAATGATGAGCTGATAACACCATTAGACAAGGGAGAAATTGCTGTATTGAGCGATGGGCTGCGAATAGGAGTAAAAGATATTCTCCCAAACGAAGCAGCAGAAACTGAAGGAATTGACCAGGTGCAATTCTATCTTGGCGTGCATGTAGTCACGCTGCGTGATAGCGACTATTGGGATAATCGCTTTGACGAAGGTGGAGCAGAGATAGGACTCGTAGCCATGCCTGATGCACGCGTTCGAATCCAGGCATTTGGCACGTCAACCTTCCTTACCCTGTTCACTATAGACTATCGCGTAGAAGAAAACGCAGCTGATGGCGACCTGTTCATTCCGGCACATGGAAGCTTACGCGAACATCTCAAGACACCGCAAATCATATTGAGCGACAAATGGGATCTTCAGTATGGCGGAGTGATGGACACCTCTGTTGCAGAAGTGGAGTTTGATCCTCGTGGCGATGAAGCCTATCGGTTGGCGTTCACGACACGCAATGGGGAACGTGTTAAGATGCCATTTATTGACGCCTCAGGAACATTCACCTTTGGAGACGAAGACCATGACTTTCTCTTTATAGAAGCGGCAAGTTCTGCTTCTCCGAATGTGGACATCAATGATTATGTGGCATTAAGCCATGGCTCGCAGGACAAGGCGGAGACAAGCATGGTACGGTATGAATCCTATGACGCGACAGGAAAGCTTACGTTTGAGAATCTTGCCAGTGGCACAATATCCACCTCATTTGACGCAACAACACGCGAGGCAACCTTACTGGTAGAGGGCAATTCCTACAGGGTTGTTGTTGACAGTGATGGAAGACTTGCAATTGACCAGAACAGTGATGATGCCATCAATGGAGGGAAGGCCACCATCACTATTCGCGGAGGCGGCGTTCTCGACTTTGGATCTACGAATGATATTAGCGGAGCTTCTGGCTTGACGGTCACTCTCACCACGCTTCAACGGCATCTTGAAGAAGCCAGTCAAGATGAAGTCGTTAGTATAACGTTCACCCGCTCTGGATCGACACTTGATCTAAGCATTGCCGATCAAGGAGCATTGAACATGAGCAGAGAGGATGATGTCGAACGAGGACGAACGCGATATGGCACGTTGTTTACCTGGGAGCGAAACTCGGGTGCGGATGAGTTGAGGATTGAATACCCACTCACCCAACGGCTTGCTGAAGTGGTTCTTGTGGTTGAGTAAGCACTATCAACTCTGTTGAAAATCGAGCCGTCACCTTCTGTTGCGATAGCAGGTAATGTGTTGCAAAATGCATACACTTTGACAATAATTTCCTCATTCCGCCGCGCAACTCCTTTACTATCTAACTGCGCGGCAACCCTCTTCTCGTTTCCCAACGATTTTGATTGGTGTGCCCCTTGTCCCTGAGGGGCACACCAACCAAAATCGTGTTGAGAGAAAAAATGTGAGGATAATAAGCATGTCAAATCCGAGCGTGCTACTTTTAGCGGTTAAAGAAAAGTAGCCCCGCCCGGATTCGAACCGGGGTCTCCGGCTTTCTTCAGCCTTTTTGCTAAGGCCGCCAAAGGCCGGAATGATTGACCGCTACATTCCGCAGAATAATGGTTCATTATTCTTCCACGGGGCTAAGGCATAAGCCTTATGCACGGGGCTATAAAGCGGCCTTAGCCGAGGATGTATTTAAAGGTAACGGGGTGGAAATGATTATGAGAAGATTATAAGGAAGACACTTTTTCTGACCATTATTTAAAAGCTTTTGTCCAATTTCTCTATACTTCTATACTATAAACTTTTACGTTCTTGCCGTATCAATTTTTCCATGGAAATTGTTGATTGTTATGATGGACTTCATGCAGAAATGAAAACATTAGATGATCATTTAATAGCTTTAGAACTGGCATTAAGAGATAATGATAGGGAAGAGGCGTTCAGAATCAAATCCACACTTGAAAAAATGCCATCAAGAAGCAGAGAGTATATAGAAACATTTTTTCGATTAGCCACTACCGATGAGCTTACTGGTTTAAGAAC
>JACQMX010000079.1 GCA_016203375.1 Candidatus Woesearchaeota archaeon
ATTTAATAACGCAAACTCGCCGCTCGGGGCTATCCACTCGCTAAAGCCCATGGTTTTACGCCCCTCGCCTCTGACAGGCGAGTTTGCGGAATTGAAAATCGTCGGACTAAAGTCCGAGGTATTAAACCGATGATTTTCAATAAAGAAATCGTGATGGCTGTTCTACAGGACGATCTTTAACCAAGAGTGTTGGTGGAGCAAGTCGCAAGCGTTGTGGATCAAGGCTATTATATGGCTCTTGAGCGTGAAGACTGAATTTATCGCCAGTGCGTTCAACGGTTAGCATTTCTGGATCTTTATCTCCGCCAGGAATATGACCATCAATATCTTGGAAATAAACAGCGCGAACAGGTGTGGAAGCGTAGGCTGGAAGTTCCACTTCTCCTCGAACTTCGCCAAGATATTCTTGCGGATGATCCGGTGTGCCAGAAGCACCGCCTCGACGAAGCTGGAATTGGTAAACTGTTCTTCCTTTACTGTTTCGATAAAAAGAATCTTCGAGCATGTCCATGCGACCATCGCCATCAGCATCTATGACACGGGCATAACGGAACATGCCTGCGCCACAACCAGTTATGGCGCCCACAGCAAGAAATCCAGCTACACGAATTGAATGAAGAATTGCATCAAGTGTTTTAGCCATTAATCAGCACCCATAATGATTATACCAAAAGAGAATATTATCCGCTATATAAAGTTTTCTATTATTTATCACTCTAAGGTAGTGTTTATAATAAGGATATATACAAATCCTTATTTACTCTAAAGATAAGAGGTATACTGTCTACAGCGACAAACAGCAAGGTACCTATGACAATCGAGCTCGGTGGCAATATAGAGCTAGTCGGCTTTCGAGAGCTGGATTCTTCGAAACTTATTGTGGTCAAAAAGATGGTCGGCAATTACGCGCGCAAGATGAGTGAAGACACGAAGAATTTTGAAAAACTTGTTGTCACGCTAAAACAGATTGGCCAACCAGACGCGCACAAGTTCGAGTTGCATGGCAAATTGATGGATAATGGCAGGCCGATAACCTCCGTCGCGGTGGATTACAATGTTTTCTTTGCGCTGGATAAGGCATTGAGTGGGATCATGCAGCAGATGGGAAGAGACTAAAACTAAGAGACCAAAACTAATTATTTATGCGTCCACCAGAACACTTTCTTTCCAACGGAATCATCGTCTAACCTGCAAAAGCCAAAACGTTCAAGCTGCACCACTTGGTCAACTTCAATGTTCTTCATGCCAGGTTCTCCCAAACCTTTACGAACAGAATAGCCATCCATAACCACTTCAACCTCAACAAGATCTTTTTGTGCCGGAAGCCAATGCATGATGCGCGCGCCATTTTCTTTATACTTCTCATATTCGAGAGAATCAAAAACAAGTTTCTTGCCTTTCTTGCGAAAGTTTAGGCAATCCATCAAGCGATAGAGTTCTCCCTCTTTGAAGGTTTCCACATCGCTTGCTGCAAGATAAAACTTATCATGCGTCCTGAACCATCTGCCGCCTTTCTTGTTATTAGGATGAAGATCAAGTTCAATTTCCTCTTGCATAGGCGCCCCCTCAATAACCACTTCAACAGGGTCTTCAATGAAAAAATAACGGTATGCTTTCGGCTCAACAATTTCTTTATTGAAGGCATTGATCGCGGCAAAGAATTCTTCCTTTGAAACGGTCTTGTCATTAAGTGTCACGCCAACTTCTTCCGCGTATTTCAGGAAAGCACCAGGCTTGAAACCCCGACGGCGAAGCGCGAGCAAGAAGGGCAAACGGATATCATCCCAACCAGTATATGTTCCTGCTTCGATCAATGGCCGTGTTTTCGAGCAGGATACTTCCATGCCACTAAAATTAATCCGGCCAACAAACAGTGTCTGCGGGATTGGATGGTTCAAGTATTTGTAGATGAACTCTTGCCGCTTAGCATTGTCCGCGTGATCCTTGCCGCGCAAGACATGCGTCACGGCCATATCAACATCATCAACGCTAACTGAAAAATTCATCAATGGCCAAACATGGTATTTTGTTCCTTGCCGCGAGTGCTCATCTTCGTGGATGCGCATCAAGGGAAAATCTCGCATAGCGGGATTTTTATGCTGCATATTTGTCTTGAGACGCATGACTGCGTCGCCAGGATGGTATTCTTCGTGCATCTTGTGCCATCGTTTCATGTTCTCCGCGATAGAGATGATGCGACAAGGACAATCTGCCTTTTGCTTGCTATATTCCTTGAATTCTTCTTGCGAGCAGATGCAAATATAGGCATGCCCTTGCTCGAGAAGTTTTTCCGCATAGTCGTAATAGAGCTGCATCCGGTCAGATTGAACGGCTACGTCATGCACGTTACTATCGCAAAGCCATTGCGCATCTTCAGGAATAAGCTCATACGAAACAGGATCGATATTACCCGGATTAGTATCTGCTATACGGAGAATAAGTTTCCCCTTATAGCGCTGGGCATAAAGATAATTCAAGCCAAGAACATACGCGTGGCCAATGTGCAATGGCCCTGATGGAGAAGGCTCAAAGCGCATCACCACACCGTGCTCTGTGTTTTCCAATGGCTTTAGTTCCTTCTTCGGCGCTTCTTTCTTTTCGAGCAATTCCGGGAAACGCTTTTGAAGCTCTTTGAGCTGCACTTTTACCGGTAAAGAATTTACTTCCTTGACGATAAGCTCCACTTCCGCCTTGACATTATCAATTTTAAGCTTAAAGGAAGAATCTTCCGCAAGCACCTTGCCAATAACATTGCCTGCATGAGCCTTGCCATTGTGCATGACTGCATTTTGCAAGGCGTATTTCCTGATGATCGTCTGGAGGTCAGCCATACGCCAATCGCTAGTTGGCAATTATTTAAAGGTTATGTTCATTAAAGAAAAAATGATGATAGATAAGAGGCGAAAAGGATGAAAGAGGCGAGAAAAGTGTCAATAAAGCAAAAGCGGATTAAATCAGCGTCTTTTGCCGCAAACAACGTAGAAAAATCGAAAAATTTATAAACAGCATTGGATATAAAGCTTTTTACGCTAAAAATAGAATTAAGAGGGTGGTGTACATGCAAAGAAA
>JACQMX010000080.1 GCA_016203375.1 Candidatus Woesearchaeota archaeon
CATTTGACCAGGCTCTGCCACCCCCGCGATAACGAGGTCTTTAGTGTGGATGTGGCATTGATGATTATTGCTTGATTTTTGCAGCGAATTCCTCAAGTTGTGCATTGAGGATCTCAACTGCTTCCTCGATTATCTGCTTGTGGTTGAGTTGACCGAACGGCTCAACGAAGAAAATGAATTCCTCGTTGCTCTCGTTCAATTTAATGTCGCCTTGCGCTAGGTCAGCGCATTCGCCGCAAAGTATGCAATTGAGGTAATTGTCTTTGTTAATGGAGAGTTTGCCTCCCTTATAATCGTACACGTCCACAGGGCATCGCTTGGCAATCTCTTCCGCCCTTTCCGGATTTTTCTGGATCTCAATGACTGGTTTGTATTTATAGTAAGCGACGCCAGGCGACCATTTCATGTGCTCTTTTCCTCTTCCAAGAACAGCCGTTGCTTCAAGCTCGAGTTGTTGTCCCTTGAGGAGTTTGGTGATCGGCATGTCTGGGTAAACAGGAACAACCTTTGGATCGGCTGACTGGAGCTCTTTTGCGGTTATAACTCCAGGGCCTTTCGCCTTGAGGATTAGCTTGACACTGCATTTTGCGCAGCCCGCTCCCTCACATGAGCATTTGTCGTTTGGATTATAACCTTTTAAGTCGGTCTTCAGTGGAATAAGTCCAAGACGATGCCCAATCATCTCATCGTAAAGGATGGAGTTGTTCTTGCGAATTTCCACATCCTCAATGGCCATGGTAGGCACGTCATTGATGATGCAACGCCGAAGGGCATTCACGAATGACGGGTTTGAACCTTTAACGAGGAAGGACATCCTCCCTGTTTTCTTTTCTTTAGCTAAGAGTCGTATTTCCATTTTAGACACGTCTTCCCCGCTTTCCGCCTTTCTTTCTACAGGTATCATGCGGTAGTGGAGTTACATCTTCAATCATGCCGATGCGCAAGCCCATTCTTGATAACGCGCGCACTGCTGCTTGTGCTCCAGGGCCTGGGTTGTTTGGACCATTATGGCCGCCAGGTGCTTTGATGTATACGTGCAAGCCAGTTATTCCTTTTTCGATGGCGCCTTCTGCGGCTTTCTTTGCCGCCATCATCGCTGCAGTAGGTGATGATTCTAAGCGGTGCTGCTTGACCACCATGCCGCCTGATGCTTTTGAGATCGTCTCGCGGCCAGTAATGTCTGTGATGTGGATGATCGTGTTATTGTATGATGAGTAAATGTGCGCAACGCCCCAGCGTAGTGGCCGGCGTTCATACTCTTCTCTCTCTACTCGCTGCGGTCGTTCTGCCTGTTCAGGCACTTGCTTGGTTTGTTTTTGTTCTTGAACTGTCTCTTCTGCCATTGGTATTCATGACCTCTATTGTTTCTTTTCCATTCTCTTCTCTCTGCGAGGCGCTCTTCCGCCTCTCCTTGGTCCTCTTTCTTCTCTCGTTTTCTTTTTTAATTTCTTTTTTGATTCTGATGCTGGAGCAATTTGCCTTTCCGGATGTTCCGTATTAGCTAATGTGGAGTTTATCATAAAACTTATCTGCGTTTCCTCCGTAATTGGCACAAGATATGAAGGAGAGGAAATCTTTCTTCCTGCAATGGTGATATGGCCATGCGTGATGAACTGTCGCGCTTGACGCATGGTGTGCGCCAAGTTTTTCTTGTACACCTGCGTTTGCAAGCGTCGTTCGAGCAGGTCGCGTAAGGTCAAGCCTAACACTGCGTCCATGTTGGTGTTCATTGGTACAAGGCCATAGCGTTGGAGTCGCGTCATAAGCTGCTTTTTTTCTCGCTCAGCTTGCACTGTCGCGAGCGGAATAAGATTTTTCGCTTGTCTCGCGACGGACTTGAGCATGGAGGTCATTTTCCATATCTCTGTCTTGTTCTTCAAACCATATTCCTTGACGAGCTGCTTTTCTTCAACAATACGTTGGCGCTGCCATGGATGGCTTGGGCCTGCAAATTTGCTTCTGATTTTTCTTGGATCTCCCATGATTAGTCACGTTATTACTTTTTTTCCTTCTCTTTTGCCGGCGCCTGCGTGCTGCTGCGCTTGACGCCAAGAACCTTGCCTTTATTCCTTCTGAAGTGCGATTTCGTACTCTGGCCGCGACATGGCTGACCTGCGGCATGTCGCGCGCCGCGGTATGATTTAATCATCTGCAAGCGTCGAATATCATTGCTGCGTACATAATCCATATCACTTAAGAGCAAGTGCTTATCTTCGCCAGTTTCGTAATCCTTTCTTCGATTGAGCATCCATACTGGCGCGCCGTATTTTTGTGGGAATCGAATGACCTCATCCAAGCGTTGGGCTTCGATGTCTGAAATATAGCCTGTTTTCTTGAACTTGTCCACGCGTGCAAGTGCGCATGCTATATTGGCGAACATGAAACTGACGCCTTTGATCTTGAGAAGGGCATGATGGACGGGTTTATTGCCATCAAGGTCAGTGTTCACTATGCGAACAAGGTACTTGAAATCCGGATTTGTTTCTTTTTCTGCTGCCATTTTTCCTGTCAATATGTTAAATTATAGCCGAGAAGTCTGTATAGAGGTTCTGAAACCCTAGCAGACGCTCAATAATCCAATTAATCATTGAACTCGGGCTTATTAGCCTTGAGAAAAAGGAGGGGGTTTATAAAGCTTGTGGAATAGAGGATTAATACGCTCCCGCCGCGATTTGAACGCGGGTCACAACCTCCGGAGGGTCGTATACTGTCCAAGCTATACTACAGGAGCTTTATTGCTGGTGAACTGCTATTGCTTTAATAGTTTTCTTGATTATGCGATTTTTGTTGCGGTCTGCTCCTCATGCATAGGGAGCACATCGCAACAAAATCGTATCCAAAAGAAGTGGTTGAAATGTCAGAAATATTCCACCGGTCTATTTGACCGGTGGTCCCCCACCGTTTTTGACAATTCCCTTCGCATTTGGCAGAGTGGATTTTCACTACGATGAGTCAGTTTCTATTGAATATGCACCACTTTAAAACAAAACTAATGGGCCCGGCCAGATTCCCACATAAGGACTACGCCCTTATCAACCCACGGCGAGTTGGATTTCGCTTCGCTCAATCCAACGCACCTCTTTACGATAGACTGGCCTGGTGAGCTATTCTTTTAACGTTCATAAAAAAATATGGGCCCGGCCAGATTCGAACTGGCGACCACAACCGTGTGAAGGTTGTATCATAACCGCTAGACCACAGGCCCAAAAAGAGGGCGGTAACCGAGATTTGAACTCGGGCCAAGGGATCCACAGTCCCCTATGCTAACCAGGTTACACTATTACCGCCATAGGATAAACGCAACTAGTTTGTCGATTTTATTTAAAGCTTATGGAGGAAAATAGAATAAAACAGAATACACGCAGAATACTAAGCTTTTTAAGATAAGCCCAACTCTTTTCTTGATGGCAGAGCTTGTTGATCTTATTGATGAAGAAGATAAGGTTGTTGGCATTATAGAAAAACAAGTTCTTCTCACTACAAATCATCCCCGGCGTGTGGTGCACATATTTGTTGTGAATAGCAAGCATGAAATTTATCTGCATCGTATTGCCCAGCATAAGCAATGGTATCCAGGTTATTGGGCATCATCCGCTGCCGGTTTTGTAAAGGCAGGAGAAAGTTATGAGGACGCGGCGAAGCGTGAACTTGCAGAAGAGCTCGGCATAACAGATAAGCCATTAACACATCTTGGCAAGATTATCCTTGACTTTGATGATGTGCGACGTTTTACCGGATTTTATCTTTGTGTTCATGATGGCCCAATTTATCCTGATAATCGTGAAATCGTCGAAGGAAGATTCTTTTCTAGAAACGAAGCTGAAACCTTAATGAAAAACGGGAACATTACCCCTAGTTTACCCGTTCTTTACCGGCATTTTCTGCGAACACATCTCTAGCAATCATCCTTTCCAAATATTCCGCTTTACGATAGAAATCAGATAGGGTAAGAGAAACGCAAACACATACATGCCGGCAATTACCATCGCATTCTGATGCACGCCGCCGATGATTCCTTCTGCCATCCTATTTGCCGCAGTTACAATAAGCAAGATGCTCACCAGAGCAAGCGCTGGCAAGAACAATGCAGCGCCAACGTGATGTTTTGTTTCTAAATGTTCAATATCCCAAATAATGAGGTTGAATAGCATCCCAAAAGCAAAGCCAACGATAACAACAATAAAAAAGAGTTGACCGATCTGCAAAATGAGAAGAAGGGGAATTAAGGCAACGGAAACAAAAAAATTAATCACGGTAAGTATGATAAGAAACATCCAGTAAAAGCCAAGATTCATCTTGCGTTGCAAGGGTTGGTGTTTCTCGAGCTTTTCCGGCGCTTGCATCATGGTCACAGTCTTGGCTATTTCTTCCTCCGACCAGCCTTTCTCGCGCAGTTTCTCATGAAGCGTTTTTGGCATCTTCTCCCTCTTTTTATTGCATTGTTGCTGTACTAGAATATAAACTTTCCTTTAGAAAGCTAGAATCCAAACTTTTCAAGCAATTGCATAACAACGCCTTTTTCTTTCCCATCTTCCTTGCTCGGTGAGAATGGTTCATACTGCTGTCCAAGCAGGAAAGCAGCAAGCTTTTTGTACGCGATCGCTGCAGGCGCTTCTGGGTGCGAGTGCACTATCGGCTGCTTCATGGTCAACGCTCGGCGCACATGATGGTCGTCTGGAATAATGCCAAGAACTGGCTTGCCAAGGAGCGCTTCCACATTCTTTTGGGAAAGCTCTCCGCGGTCATTTGTTACGCGGTTCAACACTGCGCCCATGACAGGAATACTTCCTTCTTCTGCAATGGCGATCGTCTTAATGGCATCACCAACAGCAAGTGTGTCCGGTGTTGTTATAATCAAGACCTCATCGGCAGCGTGAAGCGCGTTCACGGTTTCCTTATTCGCGCCAGCGCCAATATCTAACAATACAATCTCTGTTGTGCCAATAAGATCAAGAAGGACATTTCTCAATTTTTCCAAGCCACATTGCTGATAATCTTTGAGCGCAATACTTGCAGGAATAACGCGCAAGCCAGAAGGATGAAGATAAGCGGTGTTCGTTATCGATTTTTTCCCAAGCAATGCGTCATTGAGCGTTGATTCGAGCTTTACCGAGCCGAGGTGCAAGGCGATATGCGGCGTGGCGATATTTCCATCCACCACCACAACATCCTTGCCAAAATGGCTCAAGGCGCAGCCAAGATTAATGGCGGTCGTGGTTTTCCCAACGCCTCCCTTTCCTGACGCTATGGCGATGATCTTCGTCATGACGTTCCCTTGAGGTATCCCTCTATATGCTCAATATATACTTTCGCGTCTTTATAGTATTGTGTGATATTATCAATATTTACCTCAATTGGCTTTCCCTCAATGGTCATGGTCATGGTTACATGACGGCGATATTCACGCTCGCGAGAAAAGTCAGCGCGATTCATTTGTCGAAGAAGGAGATAGAACTCAACCAGTTGCAGGATATGCTCATCTTTCACGTGCTCTTTGATCGCGTTGCACTTCGCGCCCGGTTGGGATGGCGTTTCGAAGATACGCTTCTCTTCCTCTAAGCGTTGCAGGATGGCATCAAGACCAAACTCGAGCGCGCTAATAAGGCGTTCTATAATGTTCTTGAAGATATCGCAGGTTCGTGTATATTTTAAGCTGACATAGATAAGGTGATCAACGCGCTTGAGTTCTTCCTTTGCGTGTTCAAGATAATTGTCATCAGTCATGGTGCTTGCGTGTTTTGGTTTCTGTCTATTCTTGAGCGAGTATCTGTCCCATCCGTTGTATAAATACCTTTGTCTTTGCGAGCAGGGTTTTCATGTCTTGTAGGGTAAGCGTTTTTAGGCGATAACCTTCTTCGCAAATCACGAAGGCGTCTTTTCGAACAAAGGAAACCTTCGATTCTTTCTGCGATGCTATCAAGGCTTTGACATCCAAGATAGCTTGCAGGTGCTCCGCGGGAATCTTATATTTTGGTGCGATCTTCAGCTTGAATAGGTCAAACTTCGCGTCAAAATTGTCAGGAAATGCTGGAAGATGCCAGTTGTCATGGTCATAGCTTACGATGGCGGTCATCGCGTTAACTTGCGCGAGGAAGATGTTCTGCAATACCGCCACTAGGAGTTTTGGATCGTTCAGGAGCGGGTAACTTTGAGTAAGGAGGTGATTCGCAATCTTCAAATTTTTAATAGCTTTTTCTCTCGCCTCCTCCGTTTTTTCCATACGGGTAGTGAAAGCTTGCCTATATATATAAAGATATCGCCAGAAGTCCCTTATTCCTCTTTTAAGGCAAGAATAGCCTCAGCAATGTCGCCTTTTGAGGCCTTCAACGCGTCACGAGCAGTTTTTGCATCCACACCTGCTTGCTCCATAACTGTTTTTACATCATCTTCATTGATTTCCGTATGAAGCGTTCGCGGTTGTTCTTTTATCGTGCCAGAAATTTGAAAACTTTCTTGTCCCATCATGTTAACCTTGGCGACATGAGGGTTTGTGATAACAATATCCTTATCATGCAATCGAATGACAACTTCAACCGCGTCAAGCTCTTCTTGCTTGATGCCCATTTGCTTCATGGCTTGCTGCATCATCCGCGGATTAATTTTAGGCATCATGATTATCGATAACATTCCTGGAGCAATTGTACTTCTTGAGGAGTTGGATTTTGCATTTTCGCTAATTCTGTGGCTCGTTTTTCCCCCAAGACACGACTAGCGCACGCAGCATCAAATGATTGCTGGCCGCTTCTTGGCATGCTTTCTCGAGGAGCTACTCCTCCTGCTTTTACTCCTACACTTTCTCCTCCTGGTCCAAAACCACCAAATTCGCCACCGCCACCCATCGCGGCAAAAGGAGAGCTCTCAAAAAATGATGATGCTTGCGACATAAAACCAATAAAGAGGATGCTGCCAATTAATGCCATAATGCCAACAATGCTCCAAACAACAAAGAACACTCCCGCAAGGAAACGAACAATGTCCATAGTACCACCTGGTTTAATTTATTGAAGACCGAGCAAGGAGTAGCCTTGCCAGTGTAAGAGGATCTCGATGAGAATGACGATGACCACGATGACAATGATATGGCCTGGCTTGAGCTGGAATCGTGACTTGTACTCGTCAAAGTAGCGTACTAAACCGCCCATGCCTGAAGGCATATGTATTTTGTCTGCCATAATGTTGAGAAAGGAGTATGAGGTATTTAAAGGTAATGGTCGGAAGCAAGAATGGCAAAATTTTTTATATTCATGTATAGCTCTTCCATTTATGGTAACCATCCTTCCAAATGAAGATATCCAAGCATTGGTTGAGGAATTAAACCATATCCAAGAAAACTTGCCAGAACAAGCTCGCGTTCTGAAATCCTTGCTTGACCAGATCGCGCGCTTTGAAATGTCAGAAATATTCCACCGGTCTATTTGACCGGTGG
>JACQMX010000081.1 GCA_016203375.1 Candidatus Woesearchaeota archaeon
ATTCTATAAATTCGATGCCAATACGCTTGCGGAGCTCAGTGTCAACCATCAAGCGCTTACGGCAAAATTATCCCGTGCAATTCAAGAAAAGAAGAGTGATAACATTGCATTATCTTACTTTTTGTCTATTCTTATTCGCTGTGAAGATTTCTCTCCATCCATGTTTATGCTCGCAAGGCAGGGTCAAGCGTAATTCGCATGGCAAAAAATAGTTGCTGTAATGCTCCATATGCTTGCTGATGCTCCCGGTAATAGGTTTCATACCTGTCTCGTATTTTGGTAATAGTATCCATTGCATGTTCTAATGCCCACGATCGCTTTGTGTGCATGCGTGGTCGTGTTGGTGAACTCCACGCTGCCGTGAATGCGATTGCACGATAAATGACGCTATTGAAGCATTGCAGCCTGAATTGTTCTTGACTGTCTTTATCTTTATTTTCCATTTTTGCATAGTTTATAAAATTTTTCCAGTATGCTTCGATTATTGTATCCATATCTTTTCTTCCCATACTCAAGTTTGCTATATCAAATCCTACAGGAACAATGCCCTTATCTTCTTTGTCAAGTGCGAGCAAGGAACCATCCTCAAGATGCATCCAATTGCCAGGATGCGCATCGCAATTAAATCCATAGGGCATTTCTCGCACTGCCCCATAAACCGGCATGAAATTTTTGATAATGTCGTTGACAATCTTCTCCTCAAGGCCGAGATGGGGATTCTGCAATCGTTCCCTTGTGCTATGAATGATATCTACCTTTCCTTTTGCACTAAGTGAATGAGGAATATGCGCATGAAAATAGGCAAGGAAATCTGCCGCTTGGAGATAGACATCTGTTTTATCGATTTCCTCAAGCGATTTGCCATGGCCGCGTTCCATAAGCAGATACGCTTTGTCCGCTTTTTCGACTTCAATCAATACTTTTGGCACTTTATTTTGCGGACGCTGGCGAAGCATCTCTTCGAGCGCTGCCGTAATTTTGGCTTCTGCATGTATGGCGTCTTTTTGGCCTCGCTTAAACACGGCAACATTTTTGATGAACTTATTCGGTTGATATTCAAATACTTCGTTAACAGAGTCTCCGAGTTGCTTGAATCCCTGCTCTCTTCTTTCCATCGTATCGAGCAGCGAAACAAGCTGTTGTCTCGCTTGGTCATGATCGCCATACATGGCAAGCGTTATAGCATAGAGCAATTGAAGATCCTGTCGATCTTCATGTTCCCGCTGTTCCGAAACAAGCCGTTCAAGTCCAGTAAGAAGTTGTTGTTTGTTATCAACCATCGCATGCAAAATAATTTGTTGCAATTGTGCATGGAGATCGCTAGGATTTTTTTTCAATTTACGCAAAATTTTTCGATAATCGGATGCTAGCCCCATAACGAACCATTTTCTACCCCATCCGCTTTGCAGCGCTGGCTCTTCATTTTGTGATTGATAACCTTGGTATATGGATAGTGCAGCATCTTCAATATTCCCTAACCTCGCTTGCTCTCTTGCTATGCTAAAATGAAGAAATTGTGAAGAATAATACTGGCTTGCTTTTTTATACTGCTCAACGGCACCCTTCGCCTTGCTTAAAGCGCTTAAGTGCGTGCCGACATAAAGCGCCACGGCACGCTGCGCAGTCTGCGTTTGCTTTCGCTGAATTACTCGATAGATAAAATAGCCAAATGGCGCAGCAAAAAGCGCTGTATTGAATATAATTGGAAGCATGTCTTCCCTTTGCAATGTAATAGTCAGTGTTCCGCTATCTGGCAGTGCTGCTCTTTCCACTCTTCTCTGCAGAGCCATCTTGCCAGCCATGACTAGTGTTGGCGGAGTAGCTAATCCGCCAGAGAGTATACCAACTCCGATATCATTTATTGTTTGTCTCGGATCTTCCTTACTGCGTTTGAAAAAATTATGAAAAATTTTCCTATGCCTAATACGCCCATAATTAAGCATTACTTCTTGAAATACTGTTCCTCCGTACATTAACGCGAGTGTTTTCACTGTTGATGGAAGATACAAGAAAATCTGTTGTTCTTGAAGGTACTCAAAAAACTCTTTCGCGCCAAAATATGTTGCAATGCCAGCACCAGCGCCAAGTAGTATTGGTATTGGCAGCTGTTCTATAGTCGCAATTTTACTTTCTAAATCCTCCATATTTGATGGCAAATAAAAGTAGTTTAAAAGAATTTAGTGTCCCGAATGCAGGACGACGAGAATGTTCATTCTTCATCCTCCATAGCCACAAGCCCTTCCTTATATGTCACGAAAAGCACAATAAGACTGATTGCAAAGGTAAAATAATACCATTTACTCTGCATGGTGATTAAAAGAATCGTTAATGCGATAAAGAGAACAAATATGGTGATGAGTATTTTCTCTGTAGCGAGAACCGGTTTTGGACAGCTCTCGCATTCCCCTGCAGCAATTGCGGTCTGCGATTGCTGTTTGGTGTCGCTTGGAGCAGCTTGTAGTGTCTCTGGTGCCGGCTGTTGATCATCCATTTTTTCCATCAATTTTTTACTTCTTTTTTATTTTTTTTCGTTTTCTTCTTCGGCGTAGCTTTTACTGTTTTCTTTTTCGTGCCTTCGCTTTTTTGCATCGGTGCAATCTTCTTGATGCCATTCATGTACGGCTGGAGTACTTTTGGAATGGTAATGGAGCCATCTTTTTGCTGATTTTGCTCAAGAAGCGCGACAAGCGCTCGCGAGGTCGCCACGCACGTCGCATTCAGCGTATGCACCAATTTATTTCCTTCTCCTGTCTTGTACCTAATCCGCAAGCGCCGCGCCTGATAATCTGCCGCGTTTGAACACGATACAACTTCACGATAAGCATTTTGTGACGGGAACCATGCTTCAAGGTCTATGGTTTTTGCCATTACCTTTCCTGTGTCGCCAGAGCAAAGCACGACTTTGCGAAAGTGCAAGCCTAGCGAATTCCAGAATTCCACCGCATTGCGCACCAATTCGTCATAATACTGCCATGAATCTTCTGGCTTGCAGACAATAAACTGTTCGACCTTGTTGAATTGGTGGCCGCGAAAGATGCCTTTTGTGTCTTTGCCATGCGCGCCTGCTTCTTTTCTGAAACAGGCGGAAATGCCGCAAAACTTGATGGGAAGTTTATCTGCATCAAGGATTTCATCCTGAAACATAGCAGCCATAGGATGCTCTGATGTCGCAATCATGTAGAGGTCTTCGCCTTCTATCTTGTACATCACCTCTTCAAAATCCCCAAGGGCGATAACACCTTCATACGATTTGCGGTTCATCATGAATGGCGGTTGAAGAAGGGTGTATCCATTTTTTATCATAAAATTGATAGCGTAATGCTGTAAGGCAAAATCGAGCTGTGTTAATGCGCCTTTGGTGAACCAGAACCGCGCGCCAGAAATCTTGGCGGCACGCTCAACATCTGCGATAGCAAGCTGCTCGATAAGATCAACATGGCTTTTTGGCTCGAAAGTGAATTTTGGTTTTTTCCCAAATACTGCTTCAACTTTGTTATTCTCCTCTGTTGTCCCATAAGGAACGGAGTTATGCAGGATATTCGGCAAGGCCCAGAGCTTTCCTTCTATCTGTTTCCAGATCTCATTTTGTCTTGCTTCTTTCTCTGCAATGCGTTTGGGAATATCAGTGGCCTGTTTGAGTATTGCGGTGGCGTCCTTTTTTTCTTTCTTCAATTGGCTAATTTCAAGAGAAAGCTTGTTTCGCAAATGCCGGAGATCATCGACTTGCTGCTTAAGGTTCTTCCATTCAGCGTCAAGTTCTCGGATTTCAGCAACCCAGGGAATCCTGTCTTGCAGGTTGCGCTTTTCTAGACCCTTCTTGACAATCTCCTGGTGGTCGCGGATAAGGTTGATGTCGAGCATAAAGGCTTTATAAGGGTGAGGTTATTTAAATGTTACGTCGAAGATAGTCTCCAAACTCTCGAAAAATATATAAACTTCTTTTTCCACGCCTAATGCCATGAGCAGGTCCAAGAGCACGCGACGGTTAGAGGTGGAGATCATCTTCACCGACCCACGCACGACAGAGGGGATTGATACGTTTCTCCGTGAGCTGCTACAGGATGGTTTCTTCTCTGAGCCTGTGGATGGACAAGAGATCATACAGCGTCAGGGCGGGAACTATCAGAGAAAAGTGGTGCTTCGGCCAAAAAGTATCGCTACTGGTGAAGGAGATTACAAGGTTACTTATCTTCCTGATGTACCTATCATCGAGGCACTCTCGAGATTCGCTCAAGAGAACGCAAGTGTCGTGAGCTATACCTTGCGCGAATTAACTGTTCTCGCATCCTATGAACGAAGGGCAGCTGCAGCTACTTCTCTGCCGCAATCCCGTAGTGCACCCTACGGACATTCCTGAACCCAACGCGCTTTAGCTTAATCATGACGCTTCCCGGCAAATCAAGTCCACGTTTCTTGCTTCCCGGCCTTCCGGTATAATGGTACAATTTTCCGCCGCGCTTGAGCACGCGATACAGTTCCGCGTAGAATGGGGAGCTGTATAGCGCGCTTGACAGCGTCAAACGTGGTGGATCGTGGATGATGCAATCAAACTCGTTATCGGGAAAGCCCTTTATCCGGTGCTCCACATCATCGTGAATGATGGTTATCTTCCTGTTCTCCAGCAATGGCTTTGACGACGGGTTCCATTCTATGAGCTTGAGTACATTCTCATCGCGTTCGCAGGAAACAACCGCGTCTGCAGTTTTTGCTGCTTCCATCGCTGTATAGCCAAGACCTAAGCAAGTATCAAGCACCTTTCCTCGAATGGGCGCTTTGGCCGCAATTTTTCTTTTTGTGTCAACATCTGGCGCAAATTCCTTCACGACATGCATCTTAATGCCTGAAATCTCAAATGTTGGAGGAGATTTCATGCCAGTAGGAACAAGTTTGTAGAAGTTTCTCATCTCTTCAGAAAACCAGTGGATCTTTTTGACTTGATTATCTTCAACAAAAAAGCAAACTGTTGGATTCTTCACTATCTTCTTCAGGTCAGCCAGCGTGAGCGTTTGTTTATCAGGAAATACAAACTTGTCTCCTACAATTTGTACAGCGCTTTCGGTTATGCCAAGATCAAGCGTAATATCTACAGAAAGCTTTCCTTCCTTGTGTGCTGTAATCAGTTTTTCCGCTTGAAAGATAGAGAGCCACATATAGCAGCAAACTTGGAGATTATATAAAAAACTTGCGGGCTATTTGGCTCTGTTCAATGTGGCTGGTGCCGTCTTGTTGCGCATGGATCATGCTCCGCAGGATTGCTGCAAATTAACCCGAGCAACATGTTCAGCCTTCTTCACTGAGGGGGAAGGCTGAACATGTTGCGAGCGCTGCGTCTTCGGCGGCGCCTGACGGCACTAGCAGAGCGTGGCGCAAGTCGCGCGAGATTCAGAACAGAGTTGGGTTATTCCCTTTTCTTACCACGCACATGGCAGGTTTTTCCATTGCAATTCTTGCGTAAGATAAGATACCCACTGCCTAAAAGAATAGAAATACCAATACTAATAATGTAGACATTCTTGC
>JACQMX010000082.1 GCA_016203375.1 Candidatus Woesearchaeota archaeon
ACAATTTCCACCTGTGATTCTTGCTTAAACACGAGCGGCTTGCCAAAGGTTATTCTTACTTCACCACGCTTTGGCCAATATATTCCACGTGGCAATACATTCACCAAGCCTTGAATGCGTATGGGAACAATAGGCACGCGCATCTCTGCGCCAATAAATCCTATGCCTTGTTTAAATTGTAATACTCTCTCATCAGTGCTTCGTTCGCCTTCTGGAAAAAGCAAGACACTCCATCCCTTATCGAGCAATTCGCCAGTATATTGTAATGAGCGGCGGAATCCTTTTGTCTGTGGAAAAAGGTAGGCGTTGAAATCAAGCGTGACAAGGTTGTATGCAAGCCAACGCTTAAAACGCTCAAAATAGGCATGCTTTGGTGCTTGGAAAAACTCCGCCCATGCGGCAGGCGCAATAAAGGTATGATAAGGCTGTAGTAAATTCATAATAATAAGTGGAGTGTCAAGATGACTTTGGTGGTTTGCTACAAACACCACCTCCCCTTTCAGATCGCGCAAATGTTCTATCCCTCTTACCATGAGGGGAGAACAGAATACACGCGTTAATGGAAACCAGAAAATTTCTTGGGAAAGTGTCCGTAGCACTCGTATGGGCCATGACAAGGTCCACGGCCTGAATGTGCGCTTCTCCTCTGTGCCTTTCTGCTCCTGAATCATGCGCTCCAAATCAGCAACTGTCGTTGTTTGAGTTATGCTTTCCTCATCGATGTTTACATTCAACTCTTGCTCGATAAGAGAAATTAATTCTACTCTGTCTATAGAACCCAGCTTTAGATCAAGACCAAGCGTCGCGCGCGCGGCGATACGCGAAGGTTCTTTTGAAATACTCTTTAGGATAGCATATATTTTCTCATCAACATCTGGAATCATGCTTGGAGTTCTTGTTTCTCTCGCTTTACCTTTCTTCCGCGCGAGGTAATCCAAAACAACAAACTTCCTTACTTTCATGATCGGCGTCCTTGGAAAATCATCAAACGGCCAAACGGTAAAGCCTTGAATTTGCTGGGCAGAATCAAGATGACGGTTGGTTTCCATGACAATCTGCCTTGGATCTCTTTTTGTCTTCGGATCGAGAAGCAATACAGCATGCACTTCTTCAACAGTGCCATGCTTTACACCAATAACGCAAGCTTCCTTTACTCCTGATAATTTATTGAGGACATTCTCTATATCCTCTGGATAGACATTGATACCATCGGCGGTCTTAATCATGTCTTTCTTTCTGCCTTTGATGAAAAGAAAGCCATCCTTATCAAGATATCCAAGATCGCCAGTCTTGAACCAGCCATGCTCAAAGCTTTCCTTATTTTTTTGAGGGTTCTTGTAATACCCTTGAGTAACATTATCACCTTTTACCCATACTTCGCCATCTGGAGAGAGAGCAATATCAACGTTAGAGAGCAGTTTCCCAACACTCCCAATTTTGTGCTCTTGCAGCGTGTTAGCTGTGATAATGGGTGCTGTTTCTGTCAGACCATAGCCTTGAATGACAGGAAAGCCTAACGATTCCCAAAACAGTTCCAGCTCATGATCAAGCGGCGCACCGCCAACGATAAAACATTTGAAATGAAAACCAAAACGCGCCGCGATGCCGTGAAAAAGAAATCTTCTCATTATAAGAGGGAGATGCTTGGTGGCATGAAGCATTGACAAAAGAAGGTGTTCCTTGTGTTCTTCTAGAGCTTGGGCAAGAATACTGTTCTTGAACGTTTCCAAAAAGCGTGGAACAACAAGCATCAAGGTGATGTGTTCGCTTGAAAATGCCTTGACCATTGCGCTTGTTTTAAGTGATGAAAGATAACAGATGCTTGCACCAAGGCTTAAGGGGTAAAGGAAACCAACGGTCTGCTCAAAAATATGGCTTAACGGCAAAACAGAAAGAAAGGTGTCGTGTTCGGCAAGCTGGCCAATATGTTGCAATGCCATCAGATTGCTATGGATATTCTTGTGCGTTAACATGACCCCTTTTGGCATGCCGGTTGTACCAGAGGTGTAGAGAATTTCAACAAGGTCATCTTCGTGAGCGGTATCCTGCGGCAGCGTCGCAGGAAGCTCTTCCAGCAAAAATTCAAGATCCTCAAGGAAAAATGTTTTTATCTTTATGGCCGGATCCAGCTTGTATTTCGTGCGAAAAAATACTTTTGCATGGACTTGCGCTTGAATGTCTTTTATGAATTGTGGCGTCGAGCGTACATCAAGCGGAACGGCAACAACCCCTTTTAGAATACAGCCAAGAAAACTAACACACCATGCAACACTATTTGGGCCCCAAAGAAGAATTTTATCTCCTCGCTTCACGCCCTGCTTTTCAAGAAGATGCGCAACCTTGCATGCCATGCGATGGATATCAGCGTAGGTGTAACGAAACGTACGGAAATCAGTTTTTTGAATAAGAGCGATGGACTTCCCTCTCTCAGGAAATCGATGGACGATGCTTGCTACTGTTTTTTCTGCCATGCTTCTTTTTCTCTCTTTTGCACAACTACTTGCGCTATAGCATATTCATGATCATGGCTTATGCTAACATCAAGATCCATAATCTGCCGTTCCCATTTGGTACTCAGCACAAGCACTGGTTTTCCGTTTGATTTTGCCTTGACTTCAATCTCATGCCATTGCGGTCTCATCTCGAATGCCTTAAAGAATGCTTCCTTTGCCGCAATAATCCCTGCAAGATGCTGCGGATCTGGATGAGAAAGTTCAGATGCATGGAGCATGCGCTTTAATGTAGCTGGATCCTCAAGCAAATGCTCTATTGTTGGAATGTGTACAATATCAACCCCGGTTGCAATCACGGTAGAGAAAAATATAATAAAAATTTAGTGACGCCGCATGCCACCCATGTAAACCATGCTTCTGCCATGCCGTTCAACACAGACAGAGGTGTACACGCCGACAATAACGCCGAGAATGAACAGGACATTTGCCATATCTGCCAGCATTTCATTATACTCAGTGAATCCAAGACCAGGCAAGTTGCGCAAGAGCAGGCTTAAACCAGTCAATGCCGCGAAAACAGTCAATGAAAAGCCAACCCTTCGGGCATCGCCACTCAATTTTAACGATGTGATGACAAGACTTGTCACTAGCACACCAGCGCTAATTATCATGAGAATATCATCAAAAATACCTAGCTCAAAAGCCATGGGATCACCTCAGTTTTGTATACTTTAAACAGCTAATTTTATGATTTATAGAGTGCGGGTGGTATTTATATATTGCGGTTAGAATATGATACAAAGGGAATAAAAATTAAAAAAAACTAAAAAAGTTTTGATGTAAATTTTTGATATTATAGTTCTTGCTTGAACAGCGTTCGTTCTAAAGCCCATTTTCCAGGGCCAGCAAGCACGATCGAAACTGCTGCAGCGAGCAGTGCCACATCAAGCTCTGCGCCAGGCATCGGCGTACCCATCGGCGCAATAAGGCCAACGGCAAGCTTTACCTTTAGGATCGCCACGACCATGACAATACTGATAAGCAAGGCTGCATATCGTGTCAATAAGCCGAGCAATAGGCATATTCCACCAACAAATTCAACCAGAGCCACAACCCACGCGGAAACTGAAGCCAATGGAATGCCAAGACCAGCAAACATTTCCGCTACAGCACCAACACCCATAACAAATAGTTTTTGATAACCATGGGCTATAAATACCAATGCTAATGCCAACCGAAGAACAAGTGGTGCATAATCTGCACTACCCTTAAACACTTTTGCTAACATAGGAACACCTCCTTATATTCGCTTGATTGGTGAATATGCTATATAAAGTTTGCTCAGACATAGCCTTTCACAAGCATCCTTCCTAACATCGTTAGATGTACAACCACCTCACGGTTCTCTTCCAGTACTTCAACGAGTCCCATCGCAACTAGGCCTTCTGACTTGAGGTTGCCATGAATGTAATAGGACAGTAACGCCGCAGACATTTTTGCTGTTTTTCGCAGCTCATGCATCGACATACCCTTGGCTTGCCGGTAGAGCAGCTTAAGAAGTGCCATCTTCTTATCCGTAAGAAGTTTGTAATAGGAAAATTTGAGCACAGGCAGGAGCATGGTCTCGTTGCCTTCAATAGAAATAGCCTTGAGACCGTTGACAAATGCTGCAGACGTCGCAGCACAGGCGGTAGCACGGTCGCCAGTGGCTGTATTCACAATAATTTCCTTCCCAACTTCCTGTCGTGCTATCTCCCCTATTGTGCGAAACATCTCTTCCCATACTGAGCCGCGGATCTCTACTGTTCTATACTGGATACCGAAGCGATCGAGATCCTTCTCAATGCGTTCTGCCTCTCGCAACCTGGCCTGCGGTGCGAGAAGGATAACACGTTCTGTTGGGAAATCCCTAATCCCAATGAAAAGCGTATTTGTATTGTCGCCTACTGGCACGATCATAACATATTTCATTCAGCCATAGGGGGCATTTGTGTTTAAATAACTTATCTTTGAATGATTAAACAAACATTTTAATTATTGAAAATCATCGGTTTAATACCTCGGACTTTAGTCCGACGATTTTCAATTCCGCAAACTCGCCTGTCAGAGGCGAGGGGCGTAAAACCATGGGCTTTAGCC
>JACQMX010000089.1 GCA_016203375.1 Candidatus Woesearchaeota archaeon
ATTATAACCATGTCCATCAAACAACACTAGAAAGCGAGGATATTTTACTTTCCCTTGACCTAAAGCCACAGGCAATTGTTCTTGCAGCCAATGGCCATGCTGGTGATTCTGGCAATCCTATCGCTGTCGCGTATCGAAATGCGCCATATCATCTTCCGTGGGAACGATACCTTGCGGTCGGCATACGCGATCTTATTGATCAAATATACCAAGATGGTGGCGCAGTACCCCGAGGCACACAGCTTCGATCAGGTATTGAAAAAATTGAAGGACTTCGTGCAGATGGAAAGATTGGTGTGGATGCTATTTATGAAGGTTCAAACTTACAAAAAATTGATTGCATAACCATCGCCGTGGAGCATGAGGAGGTATCCTTGTCAGCATTACGGACAAATTTAGTTGGGGTGGTTAGAGGATATCTCGACATACAACAAGAGTGTCATGAAAAATCGCTTGGAAATCCAGAGATTGTGGTGAACGCCGCCGGTCCATGGTGTCATGGCGGCTGGAAAGTAGATGAAGGTTCCAGAGAAGCCAAATCCTACCGTGACGGCTTTGGCACGTATGGCGTTATGGAAGATTCGTTTAGTGGCGAAGATCCGACAAAGCCTTCCGGGACTGGCACATTTTTGGCGAGATATATCGCTGTCCAAATTGTTGCACAAAACCTTGCTGATTTCGCGCGAGTGGCATTGCGCTATACTATTGGCAGGGAAGATGTTGGATTGAACATTACTACAAATGGAACAGGGAGAGTGTCACAAGAAGTGCTGGAACGATGGACGCGCGCTGAACTCCCATTAAACATTGGCACCGCGATCGAACGGTTTGATCTTCGCAATCCTGCATTATATGGCGCAATTGTCAAAAGCTCTGATTTTTTCCAAAATCCTGAATTTCCATGGAATCGAGGCGATTTTACCCCCTTCCAGATGCCAAGACAATAAAAAACCACAGTATTCTAATAAGAATATTTTACGCAGTCAGTATTATATACCCAATGATTTCTCTCCTTTATAATACACGAATAGGGTGGAATTCCATGAGAAAAGGACGTTACTTGTTTACCAGCGAATCAGTGTCTGAGGCGCATCCGGATAAGATGTGCGACCAGATTAGCGACGCTATTTTAGACGAGATTTTCAAGCAAGACCCGTACGCTCGCGTGGCGGTCGAATGCTTGACGAAAACTGGCTTTGTGGTCGTTGCCGGAGAAGTCACAACCAAAGCCTATGTTGACATTCAGGATACGGTAAGAAAGACAGTCACCAGCGTTGGCTACGACAAACCAGAGTATGGGTTTGATGGCAGTACCTGCGGCGTGCTTGTAGCGATTTCTGAGCAATCCCCAGATATTTCTCAAGGAGTTAGCGAAGGCCAAGGCTTGTTTAAGGAACAGGGCGCTGGCGATCAAGGCTTGATGTTTGGTTACGCGACCAATGAAACGCCAGAGCTTATGCCATTACCTATTATCATGGCGCACAAACTCGTGCAAAAGCATGCGCAAGTGCGCAGGTCAGGCAAATATACTTGGCTCAGACCAGACGCTAAAAGCCAGGTTACTGTTGAGTATCAAGATGGAAAGCCGTTGCGCATTGACGCGGTCGTTCTCTCTACACAGCACGCGCCTGATGTTACCCACAATGTTATTTCCAAAACAGTCATGGAAGAGATTATCAAGCCAATCTGCGGCAAGTGGCTTGATGACAAGACAAAGTACTTCATTAATCCCACTGGAGCCTTCATTTATGGTGGTCCGGTAGCTGATGCCGGCTTAACAGGCAGAAAGATTATTGTTGACACGTATGGCGGTCATGGCGCGCATGGCGGCGGCGCATTCTCTGGGAAAGATCCATCCAAAGTGGATAGGTCCGCAGCGTACTGTGCGCGATATATCGCGAAAAATATTGTTGCAGCAGGACTTGCAGACAAGTGCGAAGTCCAGCTTGCATACGCTATCGGCGTTGCAGAGCCGGTGTCTATTCTTGTTCATTGTTTTGGCACAAATAGGATTCCAGAAGATAAACTTTCGCAGCTTGTTCGAGATCATTTTCCTGTTAAGCCTGCGGATATTATCAAACAGCTTGACTTGCGCAGGCCAATCTACCGCAAGACTGCAGCGTATGGACACTTTGGCAGGAACGATCCGGACTTCACGTGGGAGAATACGGATAAAGCTGAATTGCTGAAAAGAGAGGCGGGAAAGCTGCATACACCTGCACATCCTGGTGTTGACGTGCCGCTGGATGCATGATGGAAAAAACAGTATTTTTTAGGAAAAGTATTTAAATAGTCGCGGTATCTAATGCAGTATGGAAGCAGAAACTGTCACCCTACCAAAAGATGAATTTGTGCAGATGAAGCGAGAGCTGGAAACCCTTCGGCATTCTCATTTGTACCAGCGCCTTTTGGAATTCGAAAAGAACATCACTCAAGGAAAGAGATATACAAGAAAAGATTTAGGATTCTGAAGCCTTAAACCGTAATCTATGGATAGTCTTCTTTTGTTTCTCC
>JACQMX010000083.1 GCA_016203375.1 Candidatus Woesearchaeota archaeon
ATGCCGACGTCGCATAACCCGGTATTGCGCCGGTCTCGAACCAAAGCGAGATAACCGGTTTCCGAAAGGATATCTCGGTTCAAATCCGAGCGTCGGCGCTTTTCCTTACGGTATCCTCCTCACGTGTTTTATCTGATAGCTTTCCTTTGGTATGGCTATTGGTTCTTCACTAACTTCCCTCTTCTCTTCAACACGCTTGAATTGCCTGCATGCTTCCTTAAGTTTAACTTCAATGGTATCCATATCTGATTTAGAAACACTTGCTGGCTCCCAACCCATCTTCACAGTATCCCCTTTCCCACGAGGGATTATGTGAATGCTAAAATGAGGAAACTCTTGCCCCGCTGCAGGACCGTTTGTTATGATAACATTTAATTCTTTTGTCCCAATGCCTTTCTCCAACGAAGTAGCCATTAATTTTGTGACGCGAAAAAGCTGACGCAAATCTTCATCCGGCATTTGCTCCATGATGCCATAATGTACTCTTGGTATGACAAGCAAATGTCCCGGAACTGCACCATGCGGATGAAGGATCACAACGCTATGCGGATCCTCAAAAAGGACAAGCTCCTTCTCCCGAATTGCCAAGCAAAGCTCGCATCCCGGCATTACGCATTCTCCCCTTTCGGCATTCCTTCAATAATGTGTTTGATTCCGTGGATAATCATTGCCTTAACATCGTTCAGATCTTGCGCAGTAAATGGCTGTTGCGGGATGTTTATCGGCATCAACCCATCCTGCTCTTTCCTAGGGATAATGTGAAAGAGCAGATGGGGAACATGTTGACCTGCAGCTTCTCCTTGAGCAAGGATAATAGTGGTGCCTTGCGCCTGAAGCGTGCGGAGCACTGCCCATGACAGTTGCTTGCAAATGGTAGCAAGGTAAGTTGTCAAGGCGATAGGAAGTTCAGTAAGCGTACGGAAATGCTTTTTTGGCATCAGCAGCAAATGTCCCGGACTTGCAGGATTGATGTCCAATATGACAAGAACATGGTCATCTTCGTATACCCGACGCGTCTGTATCTTACCACCCACAATCTCGCAGAATGGGCAAGCCTCTTTTTTCTCGTCCATGGTAAAATTGAAAATGTTCTGCTTTATTAACCTTGTCTTCGCCTTATTCGTGAAGTTGCAGCATAAAGTTTATATACATGCCATATTTAAATACATTCATATGGGTCAAAAGAGAGGTGTAACACTATTTTCTTCAAAGAGAGCACTCTCGCCATTGATAGCAACAGTCATGCTTATCGCATTCGCCGTGGCCCTAGGCGCGGTGGTTATGAATTGGGGAAAAGGGTACATCGAAGAGTCTGGTGTGCTACCTGAAGGAGAAATTGAACTTGCGCCAGCAACACCACCTGCTGCTCCGTGCGAGCAAGCTATTCAACTGCAAGTGCTCACTATAGCTGGAAGACAAGATATTTGCTTTGATACTGCAACAAATGTACTAAATTATCGCTTTGAAAACAACGGGCAAGTGGCAATTGAAGGGGGAAAGATGCAGGTCATTGGAGCAACTGATGTGCTTGAAACGGAAATAGAAGCCATGAGCATCGCGGCAATTAAGCGCGGCAGCGTGCCATATGATCCTGCGCAATATGGCCAAGTGCAGAAGGCGAAGGTAGTGCCAAAGGTTGATGGACAGCTTTGCCCGCAGAAGGCGCTGAATGTAGAAGAGATTGGGATTTGTATATAACGCACACTTATATTTTATTTAGCGAATCTTCCCCTTTTGCAAATGATGAAGAACCTCTTTGATATCGCCTGATATAATCGTCCAATTTCGCACTTCTTTGAATCCTTGATCACGATACCATGTTAGAGGAAAATCTCTGTCGCTGAATGTAATAGCATCAAAACGTGTCGCATGATATTTTCGCAATGCCTTCTGGCACATGGCGATTGATAAAAGCGATCCGATTCCTTGCTTTTGGTAGTCCGGGTCAACGAAAAGCTCTCCGTCCGTGAGATGGTTCCCGTCATGCCATGGTTTAATCCCAGCGACAAAAGCACCAACCAGTCTACCGGAAAGTTCCGCCGCCAGAC
>JACQMX010000095.1 GCA_016203375.1 Candidatus Woesearchaeota archaeon
CAATAATACCAATAAGAAGTGGAATGAGAACAAGAAGCAGGGTTGATGTTTTCTTACCCACCTGAATGACAACCTGGCTTAAACTTCCTTGACGAACATCTGCAGTAATCGAACCAACATCTCCTTGGTATGCTGCTGAAATCTTACATTTGCCGACGGGAAGTTCCGTCTTAAAGGCGCCAAACTTATCCGTTTCAGCCGGATATTCAAAATTAGCATTTACTTTGCAATTGAAATCAACGTCAGCGTCGCCAGCAGGCTTTCCTTTTGGATCAAGCACCGTGCCAGCAACAACACCTACTGGTCGAACATAGAAGCTCTTATTGAGCAATGGTTCATCTGCCTGAATATTGATGAACTGCTCAGCAAAGTAGTCGATCTGTTCTGTGGAGGCATTATCAATGCGCAACTGCACGCGCCAATTACCTGGAGTGAGCTTATAGATTAAAATACCATCGGCATCGGTATAATCAGAATTTTGTTCTTTATAGCCATTGTTTAGATTCTCCGTAAAAATCTGCGCGGCAGAAGAGACAATAGGCTCATTTGTCTTGATATCCCTCACTTTAAAGGAAACAATTGTAAACGAAGCTGTCGTTTCCTGCGCCATACTTGTTTGAGCAAGAATGAGGCACAGGAGCAACCACAAGCCCCATGTTCTATATGCCATAGGTACATACAACGAAGAGGGATTTATAAAGGTTTCTTCATTATATGGCTTCCTTGACCTTCTAAAACCATTACACAACCTTTAAAAATAGATGGTAGATTGGCAACAGCATGGAGGACGCCGAATTTTCCTACGAAATCCGCATTCCTAAAGAACGCATCGCGGTACTTATTGGGCCAAAAGGGAAGGTAAAAAAGGATATAGAGGATGCCACACATTCCAAACTTGACATCGACTCCACAGAGGGGGATATTACCCTTTCTGGCGATGATTCCTTAGGCATGTACACTGCTCGGGAAATTATTAAAGCTATTGGTAGGGGATTTAATCCAGAAATAGCCATGCTTCTTCTTCATCAGGATTATACGCTTGAAATCTTGAATCTCCCTGATTATCTTGGTAAATCAAAGAATAAGATGATCCGGATTAAGGGACGAATTATTGGGGAAAATGGTAAAACGAGGCGCCTTATTGAAGAACACACAGAAACATCTATCTCTGTGTATGGGAAAACGATTTCCATCATTGGAAAAATTGAAAATGCGAGCGTAGCAAAAAAAGCCATCGAGGATCTCCTTTCTGGAGCGCCTCATGCAGCGGTCTATCGCTGGCTTGAAAAAAAGCGAAAGGATTTAAAGATGCGGGAGGCGTACGACTTCCCTGTTGATCATGAAAAAATGTAACGAGTATATAAGGTATATCCGCTCAAAAATAGAGGTGTAGTGATGACACAGATAAAATTGGCTGAAACCGAACAGCACCAGACCAAAGCGCATGAGCTTGCCAAAAAGCAGCGCGAGATTTCTGTAGCTGAATTTTTCGAGAAAAATAGGCATCTCTTGGGGTTTGATAACAAGCGAAAGGCTCTCCTTACCGCCATTAAAGAAGCGGTGGACAATTCTCTCGATGCTTGCGAAGAGGCTCGTATTCTTCCGGAAATCTCTGTTGAAATTATTGAAATGGGCGATGAGCGGTATCGCGTTATTATTGAGGACAATGGTCCGGGTATTGTCAAGGCGCAGGTTCCAAACATTTTCGCAAAATTGCTTTATGGCAGCAAGTTCCACTCGCTCAAGCAAAGCCGTGGCCAACAGGGTATTGGCATTAGCGCGGCTGCCTTGTACGGCCAGCTAACCACCGGGCGGCCAATTAAGATTACCTCAAAGATTTCTCCTAAAAATCCGGCATATTACTTTGAGCTTTCTCTTGATACGCAAAATAACAAGCCAATCGTCGTCAAACAAGAAGAGATTGAATGGAAGAAGGACCATGGTATACATATTGAACTTGATCTCGAAGGCATTTACCAGAAAGGTCCGCAATCAGTAGACGCGTACTTAAAGCAGACTGCCATCATTAATCCCCATGCAACGATCATTTACACCAATCCAAAGCCCGAACAGCTTATCTTTCCTAGGGTAACTGATCAACTACCAACAGAGCCAAAGGAGATCAAGCCGCACCCATATGGCATTGAAGTTGGCATGCTTATCAAGATGCTTTCCTGGACAGAAAGCAGAACCTTGCAAAGCTTTTTTACCACTGAATTTGCTCGCGTTGGCCCAGGCACGGCGAAGGAAATATGCAATAAAGCTGGTATTCTTCCAAATCATAATCCACGAGAAGTTAACAGAGATCAGGCAGAGCGCTTGCTCAAAGCCATGCGCGAAGTCAAGATCATTGCCCCTCCAACAGACTGCATTTCTCCCATCGGCGCAGAAGATCTCAAGAAAGGACTTAAGAAGGAAATAAACGCGGAGTTTTACGCCGCAACCACAAGGCCCCCAGCGGTTTATCGTGGGAATCCATTTGTTATCGAGTGCGCCGTTGCGTATGGCGGTGATCAACCATCAGAAGAACCAGTGCGCGTTTTGCGTTTCGCTAATCGTGTTCCATTGCTTTATCAGCAAGGCGGGTGCGGTTCCACGGATGCGATTATCCAGACAGCATGGCGCAACTATGGCCTATCGCAAAGCAAGGACTCTATTCCTGTTGGTCCTTGTACGATTGTTGTGCACATGGCTTCTGTCTGGGTGCCATTTACTTCAGAAGCCAAAGAAGCTATTGCTCATTATCCGGAAATCATTAAGGAAATCAAGCTTGCCTTGCAGGAATGTGGACGAGAACTCGCGCGTTATACTAACAAAAAGCGAAAGTACAGCGACGAGTTGCAGAAGCGCAGTTATATCGAGAAATATATTCCTCATGTCGGCTTGGCCCTCGAGGGCATTCTTGGCCTGAAAAAATCCGATCGCGAAGAGATGGAAAAAGAACTTCGGGAAATTCTTGAGCGCACGCGTGGTGAGCTTGAAGAGCTTGGCGAGGAGAATGAGGAATATGACGAAGAGTTTGCTCGCATTGGCGCTAAAGAGGAAAGTGAAGAAGCTGCTGACACTGAAGCTGAGGCAGAGGAAAAGCCAAAAAAGAAGAAGAAGGCAAAAGACGAATCTGAGGAGGGGAAAGCATGAGCAAAGCCGAACAGAATACGGAAGTGATCAAGGAAATCAAGACCCTCGCTCAGAGTGTATATAAGACCATTCGTGATGGCAAGAGCCCACAGCTTTCTATGCCATTGCGTTCCTTGTTGAATGTTACCTATGACCCAAAAGAGGGCTTCTTTGAGCTCATGGGCAAGGAAAAGCGGAGAACTCTCACTGCTTCCACGATTCGTACGTTTGCTCAAACACTCCTTCTCATGAAGGAGTCGAAAGCCGTTGTCGAGACGGATGACATCATGACAAAAAGAGAGGCGTACTATGTTTCGAAGAACTGGGGGGATGCCCGATTTAATGAACAGCCAGAATCGGACGCGGTCATGGATGATATTGAGGCGATGATGCAGACAAACCGCGAGCAGCTTGGTTTCATTCCTGAAGAAAAGGGCGGCGAGGTTGCAGGGAATCTCGTTGTGATCGAAACCGATCCAGAAACAAAACAAAAAATTGAACATGATTGTACGCGCTACGTTTCTGGGGCGTATTCCATCCCGAGCAGCGTAGAGGATCTCAAGTTCAAGACGAGCGCGAAATTTATTCTTGACATAGAGACCGCAGGTATGTTCCAGCGTTTGGTTAAGCATAAGTACTGGAAATCCGCGAACTGTATCCTTGTCTCCATGGGGGGAGTGCCAACGCGCGCATGCAGAAGATTCATTCGCAGATTGAATGATGAGTTGAAACTGCCAGTGTATGTTTTTACCGACGGAGATCCATATGGCTACTTAAACATTTACCGTACCTTGAAGGTAGGCTCAGGCAATGCTGCGCACATTAACAAGTACTTTTGCGTTCCGAATGCGAAGTTTATTGGGGTAACGCCACAAGATATTATTGATTACAAGCTGCCAACGCATCCATTGAAGGATGTTGATGTCAAGCGTGTCAAGGATGGCATGAAGAACGATCCTTTTGTACAGCACTACAAGGAATGGCAGAAGGCATTGAATCAACTAGTAACCATGAAAAAGAGAGCGGAACAGCAAGCCTTTGCCGCTCATGATCTCAATTATGTCATCAGCAAGTATTTGCCAGAAAAATTAAAGAATGAGAAGACATGGTTGCCTTGAGGTGAATTCATGACACGATACGCATGCCCAAAATGTGCATACATTGAAGCAAAAGAGATGCTCTGCCCGAAATGCAAAGTGGCGTTAGAGACAGCATGCCCGGTGTGTAGCAAAGCTATTGACTATTGCACTTGTGTTAAGCCGAGTAAGGTACGGCCGAGATAAAAACGGGCCTGGGAGGATTTGAACCCCCGATCCCCAGCTTAGAAGGCTGGTGCCCTATCCAGGCTAGGCTACAGGCCCAATAGCAAGCATGGGTCGCAGCGTCTTTTTAAAAGTTTATCTGTTTCTTCAGCTCGTTGAACTCGCTATACATGGTAAATGACTAATCATTATGAAAATTCCTTGTTGCAATCCTGAATGGAATTTTCGGCCGCTTCTTTTTCTATCCACAATTTTGTATGGTGTGCTCCCTCTCCATGAGGAGCATACCATACAAAATTGTTGGGGAAAGAGATGGTGTTGTTGCCTAATTAGTATTTAGAAG
>JACQMX010000109.1 GCA_016203375.1 Candidatus Woesearchaeota archaeon
CGCACACGCTGCGTCACTCGTTTGCTACGCATTTAATTGAGAATGGCTACGCAGTTAATTCGGTGCAATCCTTGCTGGGTCATAATTCTCCGGACACGACAATGGTGTACGTCCACATGAAACCAGCAGCGATGATCAAGGTGCAAAGCCCGTACGATAGCTTGGCTATAAATAAAGAGAAGAGAACGGAATAAACAATCTGGCCGGATTGAATATAAAAATATAAAATCCCTTTAGAAAAGCAAACATTATATAGATAGGCACCACCTCTATTAACATTGGGGAGGACATGATACCGCTCAGTGTCAGCTTATCTTACTATAAACGGCCCGAGATCCAGAAGGCAATCCTCCGTTCAGCTGCAGATCGTGAGGTTGCTGTTCGCTTTGGGGACAAGGGCTTTGGCAAGCGGCCAGACATCCTCCAATACCCGAACGATGTCTTGGAGTTTGCCAAACAAGGTGCAACCTCCTTCCATGTTTCTGAAGAACGATGGAGCAATGTGTCACGACTTTCTCCTACCCTTCGAAAGCAAGAGCTTGATACCTTGCGCGCTGGTTGGGACCTTGTGCTTGATATCGATTGCGCGCAATTAGAATATTCCAAAGTAACTGCAGATGTTTTAGTGAAGGCTTTGCAGCATCATGGTGTGCGTTCTATCACTATTAAATTCTCCGGCAATCATGGCTTTCATATAGGCGTGCCATTTGAGGCATTTCCGGAAAAAGTCCATCAATACAATACGAAGGACCTCTTTCCCGAAGCGCCACGACGCATTGCGGCATATCTCAAAGAAATTATCCGCAAGCCATTGGCGGATGCCATTCTCGCAACGTATGATATCAACACTGTCGCGCAACATTTTGGAAAATCATTTTCCGATGTGGTAAAAGACAACCATTTTGATCCATTTACCATCCTTCAAATCGACACTGTGCTCATTTCCTCTCGGCATCTCTATCGCATGCCCTATTCACTTCATGAAAAATCCGGTTTAGTTTCGCTGCCTATACTCCCTTCCCAGATACTTACTTTTGATAAGGCTTCAGCAAAACCTGAAATGGTCCAACCAGCACAACATCATTTCCTTACTATGGAGCATATCGTGCCAAATGAAGCGGCAAAATTGATTATCGCGGCTTTTGATTATCAGCCAAAAACAGTGGACCAGGATAAAGAGGCGCTAGGCATGCAGCAGGAGAAGGTATATCAAAATATGCAGCAATTTGAGCAAGCCATTCCTCTTGATTTTGCTCCGCCATGTATTCATAACATTCTCAAAGGCCTTGAAGATGGCAAGAAGCGGGCCATGTTTGTCCTCGTCAATTACCTCAAAACTACCGGTTGGAGTTCAGAAAAGATCGATGAACTCTTGCATGAATGGAATAAACGAAACCCAGAGCCATTGCGAGAAACGCTTATTCAAGGGCACTTACGCTATCACAAACAGGCAATAAAAGCGGCGCCACCACCAAATTGCAATAATGCCGTATACTTTACTCGTGGCGTCGGCATCTGTCAACCGGATATGTTATGCGCGCGTATCAAGAATCCAACGCAATATGCAAAACGTAAATTATTCCTCCATAATCGTGCGCAAGGCGGCATGTCGGATAAAGAAAAACAGCAGCGTGCGGAAGAAAAGCAAAAACAGAAGGAATTCAAAGTGATGATGAAGAAGCAACGCGCCGGAGCGGTCACTTCCCAATCTTCCACTTCTGCATAAGCCGCGTCAATTTTTCATAATCTTTCTGGGATAAGTGCGTCAGATCCATATCAGCAAAACGTTCATATTCCTCTTCGCTGATGATGCCATCCTCAAGCATTTCCTTTATCTGTCGCTTTGTCGTCTTTGGCAATCGGAGACCGGTGCTGATTGTATCCATGCGCGCCATTTTTGTGTATTTATCGATACGTGCTTCAAGCAACGCGATCGCTTGGTCCGTGATTTTGCCACTTTCAAAATCGCGCTCAATACGCTCACGCAACTCGCTTAATGCCGTATCCATAGCCTCTGGATTTTCTTGGTGTTTCTTATAGATCGCATCAATCTCTTTGAGGTAGAATGCGGATTTACTTCGCATTTTTCTCGACACGTACCATCCAATAAGCGCACCGATAATAACTAATACCACGCTGACGGCTTCCCAATTGATTCCTTCCTCTGCCGTTGTTGCCGTTGCATTCGATGCTCCTGTTTGCTGTTGCTGTGTTGGTGCCGTTGTTTGTGGTGTCTTTGTTGCAGTTGTCGTTGTAGTTTGCGTTGTTGGCTGTGTCGCTGTTTGTGCGGTGATTGTTTGCAGGGGAGTTTTTGTTTTGCCCTTTCCTCCTTTAGCCCATTCCGGGGGTGTAGCGAAAACTCCTATACTTATCACGCTGAGAATAAATAATGCCACAAGGAACGTAAGGTATTGTTTCTTCATACCGTTGGTTATTCTCCTAGACTTTAAATAGGTTGTTCATGACTCGCTTAAAATATGGCTATGCCTCTTTTTTTGATTTTTTACTCTGCCTGCTAGGTAAATAGCAATCTTTATAAAGAACCCCAAAATTTCCACTCTAGAAATCAACCAAATGTGTTTAAACGCGTTATTTCATGTTTAAATACGATATAAGAACTAAACGAGCCTGAAAAAAGTCTTTCAGTACAAGTTTAGTCACAATGACTACTTCTGAAAGAAAGGCTTACTAATAGGCTCCTTGTAGCTATTCGTAGCTAGGTAGGGGAGTCTATCAGCATTGTTCGTTATGTTCTATATTATACTGGGCACTGTTTATGGGAAACGTCCGAAGACCACGCCATGGAAGCATGCAGTATTGGCCGCGAGTTCGTGCTAGACGAAGCTATCCTCGGGTCCGTTCATGGGTTTCAGCAAAAGAGGCAAAATTGCTTGGCTTTGCGGGCTATAAGATTGGCATGACGCATTTACTGCTAACTGATAATCGTCCAAACTCAAAAACCAAAGGGCAGGATATCAGTTGTCCGGCGACGGTCGTTGAATGCCCCCCACTCAAAATGGTTTCTATACGTTTCTATAAAAGAGATGCATATGGCTCACGTGTGGCAACAGAAGTATTCACCAATAAAGTTGATAAGGATCTCCAACGAACGCTTCCAGTACCTAAAAAAGATACAACCCAAAAGCTTTCGCAGATTAACCCAAAAGATTATGATACTGTTACTGTTCTCCTTCATACGCAGCCTCGTTTAACCGCGCTCGGCAAAAAGAAGCCAGAGATTTTCGAAATGGCGCTTGGTGGAAGCGTTGAAGAAAAGTTTGCCTATGCAAAAGAGAATCTTGGCAAGGAAGTAAAAGTTGAGGACATTCTCAAGGAAGGACAGCAAGTCGATATTCATGCGGTTACGAAAGGTAAAGGCTTCCAAGGCCCAGTAAAACGCTTTGGCGTTACTCTTCGATCGCATAAGTCAGAAAAAACAAAACGCGGCCCTGGTTCTCTCGGCGCATGGTGCGGACAAGGCCATATCATGTATCGTGTTGCGCATGCGGGCAAGATGGGCTATCATACCAGAACAGAGTACAACAAATGGCTTCTTAAGATAACCAACGATTCGAGCAAGATCAATCCATCAGGAGGATTTATGCGCCTTGGCAACGTAAAGAGTTCCTATGTACTTGTCAAAGGCTCTATTCCTGGTCCTTCAAAACGCCTTATCCGCTTTACTGCTCCTATCAGAGAAAATAAGGGCATTCCTAAAGATGCCCCAGCTATACAATATATCAGTGTGGAGTCGCACCAGTGATGATCTATGAAAGTTGATGTCCTTACCTTGAACAACACGAACGTAGGAAAGAAGGATTTGCCAGCGCAATTTAGCGAGCTGGTACGTCATGATCTCGTGAAGCGTGCTGTTGAGGTTGTTCAAAGTCATGGGCGCCAGCCATATGGTGCTAAGCCGCGTGCTGGTATGAGAGCTGTTGTAGGGGTTTCCCGTCGCCGTCGAGATTATAAGACGTCATATGGTATTGGTATATCTCGCGTTCCTAGAAAAATTATGTCACATCAAGGAACACGATTCAATTGGGTTGGCGCGTTCGCTCCCGGTACCGTTGGCGGTAGACGGTCGCATCCACCTAAGGCGTACGCAATTTGGGATAAGAAGATCAATAAGAAAGAACGCCGCAAAGCTATTCGCTCCGCGATGGCAGCGACGATGGTTAAGGCGTTAGTAGAACAGCGCGGTCATCGTGTTCCCGCACATTATCCATTTATTGTCGAATCGAAATTGGAAACACTCGACAAAACACGCGATGTGGTGCAAGCATTAGAGAAACTTGGTCTTACACAGGAACTTGAGCGCGCTGCAGTACGCCATGTTCGCGCTGGTTTAGGAAAAAATCGTGGAAGACCATATCAGCATCGAAAAGGACCTCTCGTCGTTGTTAGCGGAGAATGCCCGCTACTTCTTCGCGTGCAGAACATTCCTGGTGTTGATGTTGTTCGTGTCGATCAATTAAACGCGCATATCCTTGCGCCAGGCGCGGACATAGGACGGCTCACCATCTTTTCCGAAGCTGCCATTGAACGTCTTGCCGCGGAGCGCCTCTACATGAATGATTATCATGGCAAAGCGCCAAGCAAAGCGGAAACGCCATCAAAACAAACGAGCAAACCATTGCCGAAAACGCGAGAAACAAAGGCGCCTGAAGCAAAAGCCAAGGCGACAAGCGCAAAACCAAAAGCGACACCTAAAAAATCATAAGGAATACCATGAAAGCGCACACGATTATTAAATATCCATTGTCAACGGAAAAAACCATTCGGCTGATGGAAGCAGAAAACAAGCTCATCTTTGTTGTTGATTATCAAGCAACGAAGGGAGATATCAAAAAGGCAGTTGAAGATATGTTCAAGGCAAAAGTCGATAAGATCAATACACTGATTGTCAAAGGCAGGAAAAAGGCGTATGTCACTTTTAATCCACAAACGCCAGCTATCGATGTCGCAACACAACTCGGCTTAATGTGAGACTATGGGAAAAAATATCATCGCACAAGCGCGCGGCCATGGAGGCCCAACCTACAGAGCGCCATCTTTCCGCTACAAAGGAAAGGCAGCGCATCCTCACCTGAGTCCTGCGACACTCAAGGGACATGTGCAAAACTTGCTACACTGCCAAGGCCACTCAGCGCCTCTTGCGGAAATCAAGTACGAAAATGGAGAAACGGCTTTGCTCCTAGCGTCAGAAGGTATGCGTGTTGGTGATGTTGTTGTTGCTGGTCCAGAAGCGCCTCTTGAAATTGGAAATACCATGCCATTAAAGAGCTTGCCTGAAGGTACGGTCATCTATAACATAGAATCCGTTCCTGGCGATGGAGGAAAATTTGTCCGCGCTTCAGGTGGTTTTGCCAGAATCGTAAGCAAAATGGAAAATAAGATTATCGTCAAACTCCCATCAAAAAAGCAACGGGAGTTTCACCCGGAATGCCGAGCATGCGTTGGCATCATCGCCGGTGGCGGTAGACTTGAAAAGCCATTCCTCAAAGCAGGTGTCCGTTATTATAAGATGCGTGCAAAGAATAAACTCTGGCCGCAAACATCGGGCAATGCAATGAACGCCGTCGATCATCCATTTGGTAATAAACGTTCCTTACGTAAATCAAAAGCAAGACCTGTCTCGCGACATGCGCCACCAGGAAGAAAGGTAGGCATGATCGCCGCGCGAAGAACAGGCCGTAAAAAGCTCTAAACGTGAACAACCATGGCAAAGAAAGAATTTACTTATCGAGGAAAAACGGTAGCGGAACTGCAGAGGATGGGGATGAAAGAGTTTATGGACTTGCTCCCGTCTAGACAACGCAGAACCTTGAAACATGGCTTTTCCGATAGGCAAAAACAGCTCATAGAGAAGGTCAAGCGAGGAAAGCGCACTATTCGTACGCACGCACGAGACTTAGTGGTACTCCCTCAATTTGTTGGTCTGACGCTGCATATATACAATGGTAAGGAATTTGTTCCAATCATGATCATGCCGGAGATGATCGGGCATTATCTTGGTGAATTTGCTCATACAAGAAAGAAAGTTGCGCACTCCGCGCCGGGTGTCGGCGCAACGAGATCAAGCGCGGCATTATCCGTGAGGTAAATATGGCACGCTATAATTACGCATTTCAAAGCTTTGATCCAGAACACATGGCTCGAGCTGTTGGAAGAGACCTTGGTATCTCTCCGAAACATTCCATTGAACTGTGCAGGTTCCTGAAAAACAAGAACGTGCAAAAGGCAAAAACCATCCTGAATGATGTCATTGCCAAGAAACAGGCTGTTCCATCAAAGATATTTACCGGTGGTGCGTCGCACCGTAAGGGAAAAATGGCGGGAGGAAGATATCCAGTTACTGCCGCATCAGCGCTCCTTTCCATCATTGAAAATGCGGAGGCCAATGCGCAACAGAAAGGATTGAATACGGCGAATCTTGTCGTGATGCACCTGTGCGCGCAGCGAGCCTCACGACCATTTCATGCGGGAAGATTTCGAGGACGCAAGATGAAACGGAGTCACATCGAAGTTGTTGTGGCAGAACAGCAGCAAAAGAAAGAATCGAAGAAAGGCGAGAAAACAAGGGCGTCACCTGCCAAAAAAGAAGCGACAAAAACACCATGATTGAACGAAACATAATTAACCAACGGATGAAGGAATTCCAGATTGAAGAATACATTTTCGCAAATCTCAAGAACGCTGGCCATAGTCATACGCGTGTTCAACGGACACCATTAGGAGAGAAGATCATCATCTATACCTCCCGTCCAGGCATGATTGTCGGAAGAAAAGGCCAAAACATCAAAAAGCTCACGATAACCCTCAAAAAGATGTTTGACTTAGAAAATCCGCAGATAGAAATCGCTGAAGTTCCTAATCCAAACCTTGACGCTCAGATTATTGCAGAACGTATCGCGTTATCATTAGAGCGATTTGGCTCTGCGCGATTCAAAGGCATTGCCCATAAGGCGTTGCAGGATGTTATGGGTGCGGGAGCTCTTGGTATAGAGGTTCATATCTCCGGTAAAGTACCAAGCCAGCGCGCAAAATCATGGCGCTTTTACCAAGGATACTTGAAGAAATGCGGCGATATCGCGCTCACTGGCGTGTATAAAGCATACGCAACCGCAAAACTCAAATCCGGTGTCGTCGGCGTTAAAGTAAGCATAATGCCACCGACAACAGTATTGCCTGATGATATTACCGTCAGCGACACTCCTCTTCCCCAAGAAGAAAGTGTGTCAAGCGCTGAGCAAAAGGCGAAAACAACAAAGAAAGAAGCAAAACCAAAGACGACAAAACGTGCAAGCAGACCAAAGAAAAAAGCGGACGCTGAAGTCGCAGCGCAGGTGCCAGAAACAGTGATGGGAGGAGAAGATGTCAAAGCAGAGTAAAGAACTTCGCTCCCGCACCACAAATGAATTACGGGCAAGGATGGCGGAACTTCAAAAAGAACAGGTCAAGGTAAATGCGCAAGTTGCCACAGGTACCATACCAAAAAATCCATACCAAATAAGGAATGCCAAACGCACGATTGCTCGCATACTCACTATCCAACGAGAACAAGAACTCAAGCAAGCACTTGAGACAGTCAAAAAAGAGGAAAAAGCAGTAAAGAAACCAGTGAAGACTGGCAAGGAGGCCAAAAAAGTATGAGCGACATATGCTCAACATGTGGCTTGCCAAAAGAGCTATGTGTTTGCGAGTCCATTGCCAAAGAAAGCCAAAAAATCACCGTAATGGTTGAAAAGCGAAAATTTGGCAAGGTCTATACGATCATCCGTGGCATCGATGCCAAAGAGATCGACATGAAAGACCTTATGCGGAAGCTCAAAAATGCATTTGCTTGTGGCGGCACAGCGAAAGAAGGCATCGTCGAACTTCAAGGCGACCATAAGCACCGAGTGAAACAGGTCCTTACATCCATTGGCTTTCCACCAGAGACCATTGAGGTCAAATAAAAGCAGATGGCAAGTCAGACGAAAAAAGTGCTCATTGGAACGCACGTTCGAGTGTCCGACGCAAAGAATCGGTCACTCCTTGGCCTTTACGGCACCATTGTCGATGAAACCAAAAACACGCTCCTCATAAAGACGAGCAAAGGCGTCAAACGGGTGCTGAAAGATGGTGTTACCCTTGAGTTTGCGCATGAGCGCATTCGCCTCAAAGGTGACCATCTCCTCGGTCGTCCGGAAGAACGCATCAAGAAGAAATTAAGGTGACAAAATACATGGAAGCAAAAAAAATCGGCATCCCCGTACAGCCGCCAAGCGGGCAGTGTCAGGATTCAAAATGTCCGTTTCATGGTAGCTTGAAGCTTCATGGAAGAACCTTCACAGGTATGGTGCTCGCCACCCGTTCAGCGAAGACAGCAACCGTAGGCTGGGAACGCCGTTATTACGTACCAAAGTATGAGCGTTATGAACGACGCTATACAAAGCTCCATGTCCATAATCCAACCTGTATTAATGCACAGCAAGGCGATGTTGTTATTATCGCGGAAACGCGTCCCTTGAGCAAGACAAAGCATTTTGTTGTCGTCCAAAAATCAAAGCCAACATCGATTAAAGTAGCTGGTGAAGAAGAATTGCCTGAAAAAGAAAAACAAAAACAGGTGAAAGAGAAAAAGACAACAGAAACAAAAGAAAAGAAGAAACGGAAGGGTGAACAATAACCATGCTTGCGCTCAAATCACGTGTCACCCGAGCATTACC
>JACQMX010000110.1 GCA_016203375.1 Candidatus Woesearchaeota archaeon
CGAAGCTGTTCGGCATATGACGTAAAATGTGAAGCAAGTTTTCGCTCCGCATGGGCAAATTCCTCCTGCGCTATCAATTGTGTCATCATGCCACGAACATAGGCAATCTGCTGCTCAAATGGAACACTAAATGCATGGAAGAGTTCCCACCGACGAATACGATCCCAAAGGCGGCGTTCAATTGCAGTATGCGTTTCGACAAAATGTTCAATAGCGCTATGCTGCCGATCGTATGTTTGAAGCCTATGCTGCAATTCTTCTACCCTATCGCCATGCATCTTTTTTCCGGCATGATGTCTCGCTAATTGAGGATCGTCCCGTTTCATGCGCTGCACATACTGCCCAAATGATTCGTGAAGCGCCTTTTCGTTTTCAGATAGTGGCTGATAGTGCCGCTGCCTATCTTCAACAGTCTCGTAATCCTGAAGATATTCTACGTATTCACGCCTGCTTGCGTCGAGCTGTGTTCTGGCCGAGCTTATCAGTTTCGCTAGGCCAATGTTTAAGCGATAGATATTTCCCTGCTGTGCAAGCAAACGGCTGTCCATCGATTTCTCCTTTTGTCCCGGAAAAAGATTCCAGACGTATCCTTTTACAACTTCGATTGGGTTGGAAGGCGCCGTTATGCAAAGAAAACGTTCAACATCCCTGTTTGTCTCCTGAATGTCATTGGTGATGGCAGTAAGCTGCTTGCACTGATCAGTAATTCTATTGGCATGATCAAGTGGTTTATCTTGCGTGGCAAGAACCCGCTGCATATCAATTCTGCGTTCAAGTTCGCTATCTCTTCCATTAACCACATGGGACAATGAAAATTTGATTCTGTCTTCAATACTCCGTAAGAGATTAGCAAACTCATCATCTTTCTTACCATTGCCATTTCCATTACTTTCATTATCTGCCATGCATCCCACCTACTCCAGCACGCGGCGCAGATAGCTTGCAGCGGCATCAAAATATTCATCCAGTGTGCTTTTTTGCTCTGGAGGAAGAAGCGGTGGTGGGGGAGGACAGAACGCTGGCTGATCCCGCAATGGCCTCGTTTCGTCAAGGCGCGCGTATTCATTACTTGTTCTATCAACAAGATAAGCAATGTTCTCTCGGCGAGTAAGATCATACCGTTTATCCTCGTCTGCCGTTTTTCCAAGATGATAGCTGCCTTTCAATCCGGCAACTAACATGCCTATGCCAACAACTTTCGCAATTTTTCCCATGATTACACCTCCGAAATCATAGAAATTATAGAACAATCAGTTTTCATATATCTTGCCCTGAAAAAACCAACAGAGTTTCGAGCAGAATAGAAAGTTTTAATGCGTATCCGAAAATATTTCGCTTTTCGACAAAAAAGCTGAAAATTATTCGAATATATCGTAAGATTTATATAGGACTTTTGTGTGGCTTGTTATATGCGAAAATTCCTTATCGTAACGGCCATCGCACTCCTTCTCCTGCTCGCTGGCTGTAAAGGTGGCGAAGAGGCACCAACAGAAGAGCAGCCAACAGAAACAGCAGCTGAAGAGACACCACCAACGGCAATCCCGAATGTCAGCGAAACACCAACCGAAGTTCCAGAAGCAGCGGAGAATGAAACACCAGAGGAAGCGCTGGAAGAAGAGAACCAAACAGAAGAGCAACTGGAGCAAATTAATGAAACCAATGAAACGCTAGTTGAAGAAGTAACTGAAGAACAGCCGCCAGCTGAAGAAGAACAAGCAGAAGGTGTTGCCATTACAGTGCTGTCTGAAGAAACCGAATGGCTTGATCCTGCTAATCCTGAAAATGTGATAAAAACAGAAGAAACTTCATTATTCACAAATGTTCAATGCGCTATCGGCACGTCTGCTGAAGAATCTGGTTATACTGGAAACACCCAAAGCGATGACTTGCTCACCTTCACTTTGAATAATCAAGATGCACATGAGTATTACTTGGCAATCGAAAAACCAGAAGACAGCCCAACATCAGACAGCATGAAACTCATGATCAATGGCAGGCGCATTAGAACTGCCGAAGAGAAATGCGGTTCTAATTATATTAAAGCGAATGAAGCATTCACCTGTCAGAATGTGCTAACTGTTCTCAAATCTGGCATGAGCGCGCGTGGCCAAGAGCTGAACAACAAGCTTGAGGCGAATACGCGATATTATAGGACAGAACTTATCTTTAAGTGTTAAGCCAAAATCTTTATATACACTAAACAGATTTTCCGCCAAAAAGAGGAGTAACCGAAGAGTAACTCCGATGTATTCTTGGATGAAAAAATGATGGCACAAATACAAGAAAATCTGAGGGTATAAACCATGGTAGTGAAGACACTTTTTACAAGCGCAGAGAAGCTAGATGAAATTGTACAAGAATTCGGGACGCCATTTCATCTGTATGATGAACGAGGCATACGAGAGACCGCACGTCGATTGCACGCTGCATTCCCTTGGGTTAAAGGCCCTGATGGAAAAGGATTCATGAACTATTTTGCTGTAAAGGCGCTTCCTAACCCGCACATCTTAGACATCTTACGCGAAGAAGGCATGGGCACGGATTGCAGCTCTGATACAGAACTCCTTCTCAGCAAAGCAACAAATATTACTGGCGAGAGGATCATGTTCACTTCAAATAATACACCTGCGGAAGAGTTCAAGCTTGCAAGATCATTAGGGGCAATTATTAACATTGATGACCTTATGCACTTACCATTCTTGGAAGAGCATGCAGGATTGCCAGATATCCTTTGCTTCAGGTATAACCCTGGACCACTGGCAGAAGGGGATAACACCATTTTTGATCCTCCAGAAGAAACGAAATATGGTCATCGCCACGATCAAATCTTGGAAGCGTACCAAACAGCGCGAGACAAAGGGGTGCGACGCTTTGGATTGCACACGATGATCGGTTCAAATAAACTCAATCCTAACTATTTTGTGAGAACAGCAGGATTATTATTTGATCTTGTTGGGGAAGTTGCAGAGAAAACAGGCGTACCAATTGAGCTTGTCAATATCGGAGGCGGCATTGGCATACCTTACCAACCGGACCAAGAAGCAGTTGATCTTGATTATGTATCCAGAAGCATCCAGCAGGCATATGAAGAAAAAATTAAGGCAAGAGGTCTTGCCCCATTGCAGCTTGTCATGGAGAATGGACGCTATGTGACAGGACCGCAGGGTATATTAGTCACGCAAGTACGGCATATCATGCAGAAATATAAAGACTTCATTGGCGTGGACGCTTCTATAGAAGATATGAAACGACATGCACTCTATGGAGCATATCATCATATCACCATTTTAGGAAGAGAAAGCGAACCGCAGGAGAAACTATATACTGTTGTTGATTCATTATGTGAAAACAATGGCAGATTTGCGACGGATAGGCCATTACCAACGCCAACTCGCGGAGACATCCTTGTTGTCCATGATACGGGGGCGCATTGCTACGCCATGGGCGGCAACTACAACGGCAAGAGACGCTCCAGCGAACTTTTGCTGCGGGAAAACGGTGATGTTACGCAGATCAGAAAACCAGAAACAATAGATCACCTCTTTGCGACATTGCACCATGCTGGAGTGCGCTGCGTATTAGATTCGAGGTAAAAAAAATTCAAGGCAAAAGAAAGAATAACGCAAACTCGCCGCTCGGGGCTATCCACTGGCTAAAGCCCATGGTTTTACGCCCCTCGCCTCTAACAAGCGAGTTTGCGGAATTGAAAATCGTCGGACTAAAGTCCGAGGTGTCAAAAACGGGGGGACCACAAGTCAATAGACTGGTGGCATGTTCGCTTCGCTCACCAGCACCGTTTTTGAGCATGCTCAGAAATATACCACCTTCCACATGTACAAGGTGAACTTTGTCCACCGGTCAAATAGACCGGTGATATATTTCTGACATATTAAACCGATGATTTTCAATAAAGAAAAAATAAGGAATACTCACGTCCAACTGATCGGTTGTCCTGCCATCTCATCGATAGGAGTAAATGTCTTCGTAGTTGTGTATAAATCTTTAGGTGGACTTACATACCGATCACGCACTTTTAAGGTGAATGTTTTTTCTTTCTCAAGATAATGGAAAAGCTGGTCCATTGGATATGTCTTTGTTACCTTATAGCCTGGCTCCAAAGCGGGCAAATCATAAACCTTTTCCACAATTTCTTCTTCAGATTCATATTCCGTCTCCTGCATATGGAACCAGAGGATAACTCGAGGAGTCAGCTTCTTTGCTCCCATGTTGCGTACCGTAAAGGTTATCTCCTCCACCACCCCTTTATCTTGACTAGTGCGCTGGAGCGTATAGCTATCAAGCGTGATCATATCCCATTCAAGGTTTTTGTCAAATGGTACAGGCTTCTCTGCTGCGCCTTCTTTTGTGGTTGGCTGGCGTATAAGCGTTACCCCGGGCCCTGTTGGAAGCGCTACCAGTTGCGGTTGAGCTGGTTGCTGCTCTTCCGCTGGAACTACCAGCGTTTCATTTACGCCTTCAACCTCTGGTTGCGGAGAAGGCCGCACGATCACATCACAACCTGCTACTATTGCTACCACTATCAAGAGAACGACCAACGTAGCAATAGATTTTTGTTTCATGGACATCACCAAGGAGAAAGAGTATGCACTTTTATTTAAAGATATTGAATTCTCCTCCTTCGACGCAAGGTTTAAATACTTTCTTCTCCTCGTGTTTGGTATGTCCTGGTTCCATAAAGGCATGCTCCAAGAGTTTGAGAAGATAGCACGAGAAACGGAAGAACTGCACAAGCTTGTCGTTCAGTACCAGCAGCAGGGCCTAAGAAGAGAGCGTCATATTTCTCGAGAGGAATTTAATCGGCGCATCCTTGCATTATGCGAAAAGATTATTCAGCACATGAAATCTGGTGAAGCGATGGCAGGAAAGGCCGTGCTGAGCTTGAGTAAGGTGCACGATTTGACATTAGATGAAGTCAAGCAGCACACGAGCTATCTCAACCGCCTTTTGCTAGACACTATTGATGAAGATACGCGAAAGCTCATCTTTAGCTTGGTAGCACTGCAAGGTCAGTTGGTCGCGTGGGAAAAAGAATTCCTGCGTGTTGTCGAGTTAGCCAAGCAAAACCATTATGACATCAATGATCCTGCGCTCTCTCAACCATTCCATTACGAGTCATCGCCTTCGGTTATTGTTACTACATTAAGAAATATCCAGGCCTTGGCGAAAAAACTAGGCATAGACTTAGAAGATGTGCTTCCACGACATCCGCAACATTATTTCACGGCGAAGGTAGATCATTACGAGCGGAAGCTTCGTGGGCTTCTGGGGATGGCTGCATAAGCTCTTTACCAAAGCGCAGGGTAAAATAGAGCCGTCCAAGAGATCCTAGCGTATATGCATGCGGCGTAGGCGTTGGATACTGTTCATCCATGATTCCTAACAGCCGTTCATACTGCGCAGCGTTCTGGAGGTACCCGCATTCTCGAAACACATCTGCCACGTGCGCCATAAAAAATTTTCTATCGCGCATCATTGCTTCACTATCTTCACAAGGATGATCATGTTCCAGATCATATAAGAGAATACCATTTTTTGTGATCCGAAAATTTTCTAAATATGGATCGCCATGCGGCATGATTCTGTTGAATTCTCGCAATGCTGCAGCACATTTGCCTACAAGGGTAAATGCGTCATCTGCAGATATACCAGAACGAAGTTTGTCTTCAACAGTCACAAAATCATGTTCAAGCGTCATCATAACAAAAGGCCCGTAATCATCTGGCACGAAATCTCGATATTTGACGCCAAGCTCTAGACCAGCGGCTTGTGCTATGTCAGCTTTTCTCTCTTCTGTTCGATAACGGTACTCGCCAATTAATGCAAAAGGATATCGAAGTCCGCATGCAGCTTGGCCTATGACCGGCCATGGCAGGTCTCGATAACGCTTGACCATCATACCATGTTCCGGATACGGCACAAGAACATTCGTTCGACGCGCCTTTGGAGATAACATTGCCAGCAAGAGCAGCGTGCTATTTAAAAAGATTTAGAAAGAAAAAGGCAGCGGAAAAAAGTATCGGCGCCTACACGTTCGTTGGTATTGTAAATGGATTCTCTTCCATCCCAATGACCCCGCGCGAAATATTCTTAATTGCAGTTCGCATGCTCTTAAAGTGCTCAATAATGCGCGATGTGTCCACCGGATCATTCCTGCGCTTGTATGCGGAGCACACATCAATGATATCCTTATTCGTTATTTCGATCTGGCAAGCAAGGAGGATATCCTTTTTGTAGTACGCTTTCATTGCATTGAGGTAATCGTTCATGAGATGCTTGTAGATTTCTGAAAGCTCTTTCTTCTCTTCGGTGGTAAGCGCGGTGGCGTTACGGATATGTCGCGCAATGCGCTTGGTTTGATCGCCAATTTTCTCGATGCGCAGGATGATGTCTCTGCTATACATCAGCTCTAGATTACTCATGGCAAGATGCTTGGCCAGCTTTGAGTTAGCCATTGCTGCGCGTATAACGCGAAACGCGAGAAAGACGAGCCTATTTACGTCCAGGTCACGCTCATAGATGCTCTCGAAATGGTCATTGTTAAAGCAGTCAATGGAATCGATAATCATGGATCTCGTAATGTTATCCATCCGTCGTATTAAGGTGCGGATGGATATCTCCTTAAGATTGAGAAGGTCCTTCGCAGTGATCTTGGTTGCTGTTTGCTGGATGATTTCCAATCCAGTCAGGTTGCGGATAATACTTTTAACCTGCGGCGCGTTTTTCTCTAGCTGTTTTCCTGCGATATCAATGATATCATAATTGTTGAGATACGCGGAAACAATCTCTGTTCGTATAAGGCGAAGGTCCTTGTTGTCTACCTCTATCAAAATGCGTTTTGGTTCTTCTGGCTTTGCGTCACCGCTTAGCGAAAGGATAAGTTCATCTTTTCGATCTTCTATATGAACTAGGTCGCCTTTCTTGACTTTGTTTTCCCGTATCCATGTTTTTGGAACTGATACTACAAAAGAAGAAGTACCAAAAGAGATGATTCTTCTCGTTTCCATTTCCTACACCCCCACTATTCACATAGACGCATATACGAGCTATGCGATCATATATAGTATATACTAAAAGTATATATTAATA